>CALBSL010000159.1 GCA_937968025.1 uncultured bacterium | reverse complement strand
GCAGGTACTTCAGCTGATCGCTAAACCCGTCACCTACGCTTCGCTTCGGCACGCGCAGCAAGCTGACGACGCCGAGAGAGAAGGCTTCTCGAGCAAGATGCGTGAACAAGCGATCGCCATCGAGCAGGATCTCGTTTGGGTTGAACTCGAACTTGCCCGCCTCTCCCCAGAACGACTTGCAGAACACATCGCCTCAGCGAAACTCGCCCATTATAAACACGTCCTCGAGCGGATTCTCGCAGGAAAACCGCATCAACTCTCCGAACCAGAAGAGCGCCTCATGAACGATTTTCAACAAACCGGCACACAAGCGTTCATTCAACTCTTCACGCAAGAAAAAAGTAGCCAGCGTTTCCCCTACAATGGCGAGCAGCGCACCCTCACGGAAGTGCTTCTCGGGCTTTCGTCCCCAGACCGTGCCACACGCGCTGAGGCTGCTGATGCCGTTTCTCAAGGCTTTCAAAACGATTCGGGACGCCAGGCGTTTATCTACACCACTCTCGTCAAGGAAAAGATGATGGTTGATCGCTATCGCCGATTCGCTACACCGGAAGCGTCGCGACATCTCTCAAATGAAACCACGGAAGCTGCCACACAGTCCCTCGTGGATGCAGTCGAACGGCGGAAGCCCCTGTTTCAGTCGTACTACCACTGGAAAGCCAAGAAACTCGGGATCGCGAGATTGCAAGACTTCGATCGCTATGCGCCGATTGATACGGTAGAGCGGTCCTACTCGTTCGACGAAGCGAGAGAGATTGTTCTCGCCTCGTTTCGAACATTCTCACCCCTCTTTGCCGATCATGCGCAAGCATTTTTTGATAACGGTTGGATAGATGCCGAACCAGCGAAGGGCAAACGGGGTGGCGCGTTTTGTTCGTATGTCACGCCAGACCACCATCCGTATGTACTCGTAAATTTTCAAGGTCGTATTGGCGATGTACTCACGCTCGCCCACGAGCTTGGTCACGCGATTCATGCCACTTTGGCGAAGGAGCGCGGGTATTTACAGTTCTTCACCCCGCTTACCCTGGCAGAAACAGCGAGCGTCTTCGCTGAAATGCTCACGTTTGATTACCTCAGGACGCAGCTGAAAGATCAACCGCAAGAGCTGCAGGCGTTATGCGCAAAAAAAATCGAGAGCGTTTTCGCGACCGTGTTTCGCCAAACGAGCATGCATCGCTTTGAGCAAATGGCTCATGCGCATATTCGAGAACATGGATTCGCCTCGGCACAAACCCTCCATGAGCTTTGGAAAACCTCTCAAGAGGCGCTGTTCGGCGATGCGATTGAGGTCACGCCAG
The DNA here is from genome assembly GCA_937968025.1 of uncultured bacterium. Lineage (GTDB taxonomy): Bacteria > Patescibacteriota > Patescibacteriia > 2-12-FULL-60-25 > 2-12-FULL-60-25 > JAGOUA01. Next base: position 4,620 of record CALBSL010000159.1, on the reverse strand, counting down.
GCTATAGCACCTGGTGGAACTACATCAGTCATTTCTATTCTTCCCCATTCTACGTATACGCCTATGCCTACGGAGAACTTCTGACGTTCTGCTTATACAAGCGGGCACGTCAAAGCAGCGGATCAGATTTTCTGCAACGATACACGGATTTTCTCTCGAGCGGCGGGAGCGCCGCCCCGGTCGCTCTCCTCGCACCGCTCGGTATCAACCCCGAAGATCCCACCACGTGGGATGAAGGCCTCGACTGGATTGAAGAGCTCGTTCGCACGGTTACCGATGAGCCGGCCACCTAATGCGGGCTATTTCTTCATGTATTTGCCTGCGGCGATCCACGCAATCACCGACGACACAATGGCCGCCACACCAAACTGCAGTCCCAGCAAGAACGAACCGCTCGCCTGAAAAAAATCAGCGATAGCGACGAGTCCTTCGCGCATCCACCCGAACGACTGCGGGAGCATCCATCGGTACACGGCTACCGCTCCAAGGATCGTACTCCCCCACGCGAGCAAGGTCACCCAAAGCACGGACAAGGCGTACGGCAAACGAATGCGCCATTTTGAAGCACCAACGAGTCGCATGATTGCGATCTCGTCACGTTGGGTGAACATCACCATGCGAACCACATTCACCAAGAGCAACAAGGCGATGCACACAAACATCGCGAGCAACAGCGATCCCACGAGACGAACGGAGCGGCGTAAAGACTCGAGCGCCTGAATCGCTTCTTGGTGGTCTGCCATCGGCTCAGACTGAATCCATGGCTCGTAGACGGGGACCCGGAGCGCCTCCACAATTCGCGTGTATCCATCGAGCGTTTTCGCCTGCACGGTGAAAGAGGCGCCTAATGGGTTTCGTCCTACTTCTTCAAGCGCGAGCAACACACTTTCCTCATGCCTATAGCGCGCTCGAAAGGCTTCAAGCGCCTGATCAGCGGAAACGGCCTCTACGCGAGCCGTGTCTGGAAGACCCAAAATATAGGTACGAGCCTGCTCGATGATCACCGAAGGCGTCCCCGGTCGAAATGACACCGCGATATCGACGCGCTGTCGTGCCGCGTCAATCAATCGGTCCGCGAGCACATTCGTGACCACCAACGTATTGACCGCGAAAAAGGCGAGACAAAATACGACCAAGGTCGCAAGCCAAAGCCATGCTTGACGAGCAAGCTGTTGCCATGACTGAAAAAAAGCGCGTAGCAGTGACATCATAGAGCGAGGTGATACCGACCATGAGCGACATCCTGAGCGACTGAACCATGATCAAGGACGATGACTCGCTGACGAATCGCGTTCACGACTTCGCGATTGTGCGTCACCAAGAGAATCGTTGTCCCAAATTCATGAATCTTTCTGAGCAGCTCGATGATATCTTGCGTATGACCGGCATCAAGATTCCCCGTCGGTTCATCCGCGAGGAGGATCTTTGGCCGATGGACCAGCGCTCGAGCGACCGCGATTCGCTGCTGTTCGCCCCCTGATAACTGGGCGGGAAAGGCGTTTGCCTTTGACTCGAGTCCGACGAGACGAAGCACGTGCGGAACCGACTCTTTGATCACTCGTCTCGATGCACCCGTCACTTCAAGCGCAAACGCGATATTTTCAGCCGCCGTTTTTTTGGGAAGTAATTTGTAGTCTTGAAATATCATCCCCAGCTGACGACGAAGCAACGGCACATCCCCAGAACGAATGCGATGAATATCCCAGTCACCAATCATAATCCCCCCCTGGGTTGGACTCTCTTCCGCCGTCAATAGTTTGAGGAGCGTGCTTTTTCCTGCGCCACTCTGCCCGATAATGGAAACAAATTCCCCCGGTTCAACCACGAATGATACATCGTTGAGCGCCACAAGCCCGGTTGGATACCGTTTCGTTACTCGCTCAAGACGCAGAATAGACATACAAAGATCATGCACTAGTAAACCATACTTCCACTCATCTGGGGAGAGCTCCCGTATTCAGCGCTTCCAAAAAAAAGCGAGAGATAGGCATTCCCAAGGAAAGCGTCAGCGCACCACCAATCGCTAACAACGGACCAAACGGCCAACGGACTCGACGAATAGCTTGAAACCGAATCAGCTGCACGAGCAGCAATGGCAGAACGGCCATGTACGTGATGTAGACGCTCACCGCCGCGAACGGCCAGCCGAGATACGCGCCAATCATCGCCGCCATGACCGGGTCACCACTCCCCAGCCATCGCCCCTTTGAAAGCCAAGACTGAGCTCCAAAGAAGAGCCCCATGCTCAGCGCCCCAAGCAGGAGCGCCATAAACGAATCACCCAACAATAGAACGCGCAACAGCATTCCAACCACCCCAGCGCCGATCATGAGCTCAACTGGCAAAATACGCCAGCGATAATCAAGAACCGCTAAAAACAGAAGCCATGAACAAAAGAGCGTGTTCAGGATCCAGGCGAAGAGTCGCCCATCTTGAAACCAATAGAGACCCCAAACATAGACCCAGCTCGCCCCACCAGCGAGCGCTATACCCCATCGACTCCAGCGCTCGTTGCCGGGCTGTACGAGCATGGCCCATGGAAAGGCGAACCATGCCGAACGATGATCATACCTAGGACAGACGCGCGCCTCTTCGCTGCTGGGATAGCCTTCAGACCGACAACGAAGCCCATCAGCAAGCGCCACACACCATACCCCAAAACACCACCCAACCACCGCCGAGGCAAGGAGGCCGAGCCAAAACATACGTACTATTTCAGATCTTCTGCGGCATCAAAACCCCCGCTGTGTACGTAATAGACGTTTGGCGGACCTAAAAAGGTTTCTCGTTCCGTTTCAAATCGAATAGAGTAGCCGTTCGTATTTCCTTTATAGTGATAGACCTCGTTGGCTTTTGGAGGCGCGGGCACACGCTCTAAGAGCGTAGGTGGTTGTGCCGTGCCTGCAGGACCAAATCCGGACAGGGAAAGCGCATCGGACACTCCAGGAACACCGATATCAATACCCGAGCTGATCGGATAGGTCGACTGCTGTTGCCATCCGAGCGCTAAGCCAGCCCGAAGCATATTCATGTCTGACAAGCGGACGGCGTCACGCATGCGAGCGCGAGCGCTACTAATCGAGAGCGCACCAAGAGTGATGAGCAACCCAAAGAAGGAAAGAACGATGAGCGCTTCGAGGGCAGTGAACCCTGATCGCCAGGTGAGTCGTGACATATAGAGCGAGTATACCGTTATCCCTCGTCCTGCAGAAGGCGCACGATGTGTGCGTGCATTTCTTCAGGATGGTGGTGTGTTTTTACAAGATAGCCAACCGCCCCCGTTTCCAGACAGAACCGTATGTCTTCTTTTGCTCCCAGGCCCGAGCACATAATCACCGGGATGTGCGCTGTTTGCGGATCATTCTTGAGTAATCGCAGCGTTTCGAACCCATCCTGAATGGGCATGCGGATATCGAGAACGATGGCCGATGGCTGCTCATTCAATGCGCGTCTCACCCCTTCTTCGCCGTGTTCCGCTTCGAGCACCGCCCATCCTGCCCGTTCAAAGAGCCGTCGAAGCGCTCGTCGAAAGATACGGTCGTCGTCAATGTGGAGCAGTATTCGTCGTTCACTCATACAGATAATTGATAGACTTCCCAGGCCGTCCCATGATGGGTCGCCCGACCGCGAACAAGCGTCACCGGGATCCCCGCTCCAGCGAGTTGCCGCACCACCGCCGATGACGAACCCGACTCATCTATCCAGCACACTGCCACCCCTGCAAGCGCACTATGCACCACCACCTCCTCCTCCGCCGCAGAACGTGGCTCGCTTCGAAAAGGTTTATCCGATTGAAACAGCTCATTATCATCACGCAATTCCGCCAGATGGCGCACACGATGGCGAAGCCACGCGTCAGGATCAACGAGATAGAGCACTCCTTTCGGCTGCGCTAAAAACGCTTGCCACGCGTGCAAGGATGTAAGTGGATGGCGATCATGCCGCGCCACCAAGACCAGCCAATCGCTCTCTATGCCAAGGGTCCGTTCGGAAATCCAATCGCGAGAGCCGAAGCCCGCTTCAAACCAGCACTGCAAGGCAGGAACTTCTTCCGGTTTAATGCAACCATCATCAAGATAGGTTCTCGTAACGCCTGCCTGAACCACCCCATGATGTTGTTCAACACCTAAGCGCATCTCCGTCGCATCAACCGTTGACCACGCTTCTACCCATTCACTCACGGAGAGATCGACCGGCTCAGGTCGACGAGTCCAACGAAGTATGTCTGAAAGAAACACGTCATGCACTTTTTCACCAGTTTGTTCAGCCGTTGCTATCCACCCATCCGTCCGAAACAGGCCGCGTTCACCCGCTTCATTCTCTGCTTCAATAAGATGCTGGTCCACAGACGAGCGAATGAGCGTCCAGGCATCCGCATCGAACCGTTCGAGGACGTGCGCGAAGAAGCGTGGGTCGGGCTTCGAGACGCCGAGCGCGTCGCTCATGCCCATGGCGTCGGGCGTGACACCCAGCGCGCGCAGCTCGGCGTCCCGGCGGGCGGGCTGGTTGGCGACCACCGCGACGCGGTATCCCCGATCGCCGAGGGCCCGGATCGCCGGCAGCGCATCGGGATACAGGTCCTGTGGCTGGAAGCCGCCATACCGTCGCTCGACCTCGTCG
>CALBSL010000158.1 GCA_937968025.1 uncultured bacterium | reverse complement strand
TTCCCTACACGACGCTCTTCCGATCTGGTGCGCGCCGTGGCAGAGAACGTCGCAGAACGTGTTCTTCCGCTCTTTGATGCGTCGCCTGAGGTGGCGAGTACGGATATCCAAGCCACGGTGCTTGCCTCGCTCAACGAGCAAGGGAAGCGGCTCCTCGCTCAGGCCTACGAGCGGTCTCATGAGTCTTCTCCACGCCCTGCGCACAATGCCCCCGTTCCGCTCGCTCCAGCTCCTGCGCCTGCAGCTCCGGTCTCTCTCTCGACCGTTGGTGAAGCGCACGCTCCTCGCCGTCGTCGACTCACGGAGGAGCGTAAAGCCATCACCCATAAGTTTCGTGTCGGAGATCAAGAGGGGTACATCACCGTCGGCCTGTATGACGATGGCCAGCCAGGCGAAATTTTCCTCAAGATGAGCAAAGAGGGCACGATGCTCTCGGGTCTCATGGACTGCTTTGCTACCTCGATCTCGCTCGGATTGCAGTACGGGGTTCCGCTCAAGGTCCTTGCCCGCAAGTTCATGAACGTGCAGTTCGCTCCCAACGGCGAGACCGAGAACCCAAACATCCCTACGGTACATTCCATGATCGACTACGTGTTCCGCTGGCTCGCCCTCAAGTTCCTCTCGCCAGAAGAACGCCAATCCATCCAGGAAGAAACCGATTCTCACCCACATATTTCCGGATCATCGCTCGAAGAATCGATCGGACGGCTTTCGCTCTAATCCTGTATGACCAGTCCCTCCATTTTTGGATCCTGCCCGTTACTCACGCATAGAAAATTTTATCGCCCCTTCGAGTACCCCGAGTATTTCGAGTATTTCCGCAAACAGAACCAGGCTCACTGGTTGCCAACGGAAGTCCCCATGGAGGCCGATATCAGCGACTACCGTTTCCGCTTATCGCCATCTGAGGTAGCGCTCATCACCCAGATTCTCCGCTTCTTCACCCAGGGGGATATCGAAGTGAATAACAACTACAACGCTGAGCTCATCCCCGCCTTCCCAAAGCCAGAAATCAAGATGATGCTCTCCGCATTTGCCGCGATGGAAAGCGTCCACGTTTGGGCCTATTCGTATCTGAACGATTCCCTCGGCCTGCCTGAGAAAGAGTACTCCGCCTTCCTCGAGTACGAATCCATGCGGAACAAGTACGACTACCTCAAGAATTTCGAAGTCACCTCTGTTCGTGATCTCGCAAAAAACCTCGCGGTATTCGGTGGGTTCATGGAAGGGGTAGCGCTCTTCGCCTCGTTCGCCATTCTGATGAACTTCCCACGCCAAGGAAAATTGAAGGGCGTTGGACAGATTGTCACCTGGAGCATTCGAGACGAGAGTCTGCACAGCCAAGGAGTTTGTGCGCTGTTCCGTGATCTGATCGCTGAGAACCGCCATATTTGGACGGAAGATCTCAAGCGTGAACTCTATCAAGCCTGTGAAGACATGGTTCGTCTCGAAGATGCCTTTATCGATACGTGCTTCTCACTCGGTCCGGTTCCAGGGCTGAAGCCAGAAGAGGTGAAGCAGTACATCCGCTATATCGCGGATCGTCGCTTGAATGATCTTGGTCTCGATGCACGCTATAAGGTCTCAAATTCGCTCCCATGGCTCGACATCATGGTCAACGCCAAGGAACACGCCAACTTCTTCGAGAATCGCGCCACGGAGTATTCCAAGGGAGCGGTGGTGGAAGATTGGACCTAATTGTTCATTTATTCGTTATCGCTTGTTTATCGCAGGATTCGTATGCCCTACGCAACCGTTCTTGAAGCCTTATCACAAAACGATCTCAAAGCTGGTCGTGATTTGTTACTTGCGGAGATCTTAGAGAAGACCGCTTCTCGCCAGAGCTGGGACTCGCCACACTATTCCATCGATCCAGAGATCCAGAAGTCCATCGTGATCGACGCGTCTCGCAACAGCATGTTCACGTACTTCGGCCTGGAGAACATGCGTGACCGCTATTTCCTTCGTGACGCACAGGGAGAGATCTGTGAAAACCCACAGACGTTCTTTGCGCGTGTAGCGGCAGGGATGTGTCGTGGAGATCGTCCACTCGCTCAGCACTTGTATGACATCATGAGCAAACAGTGGTTCATTCCTGCAACACCTGTTCTCATGAACATCGGGACGAAGAAGGGGTTGCCGATCTCCTGTTTCCTCAACATGGTTCCGGATACGCTTGAAGGGATCTTCGACGTGTATCGCGAGAACGCCTTCCTCGCTAAGTTCGGGGGAGGGATTGGAACAGATTGGTCTGAGCTACGTGGACAGAATGCCCCGTTGCAATCAAGCGGACTTCGTTCTTCAGGAGTGATTCCGTTCTTGAAGATTATGGATTCGGAAACACTCGCCATTTCCCGTAACAGTCATCGACGGGGAGCGGCTGCCGCGTATCTCCGTGTGGATCACCCAGATATTGAAGACTTCCTCGAGATGCGTCGTCCAACAGGGGGAGATGCCGATCGTAAGTGCTTGAACATCAACAACGGGGTGGTGATCACCGATGAGTTCATGAAGGCGGTCGAAGAAAACCGAACGTATAAGCTCATCGACCCGCACTACAAGACGGTTGCGAAGGAATTGAACGCACTCGACGTTTGGCGCCGTATCCTCACGATCCGCGCAGAAACAGGGGAGCCATACATGCTCTTCATCGACACAGTGAATCGCGCATTGCCAAAACACCATGCAGAAAAGGGGCTCGTGGTTCGTCAAAGCAACCTCTGTACGGAAATCGTGCTTCCAACCAATGAAGAGCGAACGGCGGTGTACTGCTTGGGGAGTTTGAACCTCGAAACGTATGACCAGTGGAAGGAAGAGCAGGAGCAGATCATTGAGTGGTGCGTGAAGGCGCTCGATAACAATCTCGATTCCTTCTGTGAGATGGCGGACTCCGTTGAATACAAGAAGGCGATCAATTCCGTGAAGCATGAACGCTCTATCGGTCTAGGGATGATGGGATACCATGGATATCTCATGTCGAAGGGCATTCCGTTTGAAAGTCTCCAAGCACGACTCACAAACAAGCAGATCTTTAAACGGTTTGGGGAGGCAGCGCGTCTCGCGTCGAAAAAGCTTGCCGCTGAACGTGGATTGCCGCTGGATGGGGGAGAGCAACGTAATAGCTACGTCACCTCGATCCAGCCAACGGCGAGCACCGCGTTCCTCTGCGGAGAAGCCACGCCAAGCATTGAACCGGTAGCGGGAAATGCCTTTTTGCAGAAGACGCTGTCTGGAAGCTTTCTCGTGAAGAATAAGTACCTCGAAGCGCTCCTGGAAAAGAAAGGGATGAACACCTCCGAAACCTGGCAGCAGATCATTGCCCAGAAGGGGAGCGTGCAGTACCTCGAAGGCCTCACGGACGAGGAGAAGTCGCTCTTCCGTACCGCTTACGAGATGAACATGCGTGAGATTGTCCAGCAGGCGGCGGATCGCCAGCCGTGGATCGACCAGGCGCAGTCGCTGAACGTGTTCTTCCAGACGCCAGTGAGTGGGAAATACATGCACGATGTTCACTTTCTTGCGTGGAAGCTCGGCGTGAAGTCGTTGTACTACCTCCGCTCTTCCGCGCCGATCGAAGCCGATAAAATCAGCATGAAATCAGAAAAGCGCAATCTCGATACCGAGGAATGCGCCGTCTGTCAGTAAAAACATCGCCCTTCGGGGCGGTGTTTTTTGCGAAAGCGGCCGTTCTTTGCTAGGCTTGAACCCATATGACCACCAATTGGAAACAGCTCTTGAAGGCCCTTGGCCTCACTGATAGCGAAGCACAGATCTATCTTGCTTCACTTGAAATGGGCCCAGGTTCTGTCCAGGACATCGCGAAGAAAGCGCATGTGTCTCGCGTCACCACGTACGCTGTTATTGAGCACCTGAGCGCGCGCGGCCTCATGAGCTCGGTGGAGAAGGGGAAGAAGCGCTTGTTTACCGCAGAGTCTCCAGAACGACTGGTTGCCGTGATGCAGCATCGTCTACAAGAGATGAAAACCACCCTCCACGAGGTCGAGGATGCCCTCCACGAACTCAAGCTCGTTCAGCGCGGCGCAAAGCCTGTGGTGAAGATGTTTGAAGGCGAAGAGGCGTTCAACGCCGTGTTTAATGACATGGCGGCAACGAAGCCATCAGAGTTGGATGAGTTCGGCAATCTTGATGAAGTGCGCAAGTACGTGTCGCACGAAACCTCGTTGAAGCATCTCTCACAGAGCTTGAAGAACACCAAGCGACGACTCATCTACGTATCTAACGAGCGACAGGCGGGGGTCAGTGCAGCAGAGGCAGCGGTCTCGAGCTATCTCCCTCTCAAAGATCACCCATGTCACGGGGACATTGTCTTGTATGGAAAAAACAAAGTAGCGCTCTCAAGTCTTGATGGAAAACCTGTCTCCGTCATCATCGAAAGCGAAACAATCCACGAGATGATGCGCACGTTGTTTACCCTTGCGTGGAAGCAAGTGAAAAAGTAGGTGATATGAAAATACCCGCCAGGAACGCGGGGGACGCTTCTTGACGGGTGAGGGTGAGGTCCCGAGTGCAAGAGCGCGCGCGGGGCCTTTTTGTTTCCGCTCAGAGCTGGCGAGCATCGGAGCGGTGTACGAGCTCATGGTGAGCTCAGGTTCTCGGCCAGAAAGACACGGAACAGGGTTGGAGGTGGTGAGTTATTCAGGCGAAGGAATGGGGCTCTAAGCCCTCAGGGATCTCCGCATGCCATGGGGTGCCTCCGTTCGTAGGGTGGGAGGCGCGCTGTGGAGGGGGTCTCGATCAGGGCTCGGACTCGAGCTTGGTAGCCCGCCAAGGGAGATAAGAGCTTAGACGCGCTCAGACCAGTGGCGGGTGCCCGAGGGACAGGGTGTCCCCAGGATCGCATTCTCGATCGTAGCGCGCGAAGACGCTCGAGAATGTCCCTGAGCGTAGCATGAGGCCCGGTATTTGTCAAGCGGCGCTATACAAAAAAACAGCCTTTTGGGCTGTTTTTCGTTAAAACCCCTCTTCTTCTTCATCCATTGGGGATTCGCGTTCTTCCGCGATCGTCTCAGCGAGTTCGTCGATCATCCGGAGTTCGTCTGCCGCTTGCGCTTCCTCGTCGAGTTCATCTTTTGGCGCAGGGGGTGCCTTGCGTTTTGGTGCACCATCGTCGACAAGATCGCCTTCGAGTGCGGCGATTTCTGCTTCAACGCTTGGTTCGTCGTCCGCTTCGTCATCATCGTCAGTGGCGCTTTTCCCCTTGGTGGAAGGCGTCATCGCCATAGCGGCGGCGTACGCATCTTCGCCTTCTTCGTCGAGTTCAAAATTGTCAGAATTCTTGGCCATACGTGAAAATGAGTATAAACAGGTACTGGCAAGCTATCGCACAAGCTGTAGTCTGACAAGAGGTTGTCAAGACTCGCAGGGAAACGGTACACTAGCCCCATGGATTTTCTCCTTATCGCCCTCGTGATTCTCGGCTTTGCCGTTATCGCTGTCCTTGTCCTTTCGCTTCAGCGTGAGCAGGCAAATCGACCCGCCGTTGACCCAGCCACCCTGCAACTCTTGCAGCAGCAAGTGAGCACCCTCAGCCAGGATGTGAAAATGACATTTCACGAACAGACGCGCCAGCAACAAACGTCGAGCCATGTGATGACCAACACCGTTCGCGATGTCACGGAACGGCTCGTGAAGCTCGAAGAGACGAACCGACAGATTCTCTCGTTCTCTGGTCAGCTCGATCAGATTCAACGTATTCTTACCAACCCAAAGCAGCGTGGAATTTTGGGCGAATACTATCTCGAAACCCTGCTTCGCAACATCTTTTCGCCGGAGCAGTATCAGATGCAGTACAAGTTCCAAGATGGGGAAATTGTTGACGCGGTTGTGTTTATTAAAGACAAGATCATTCCCATCGACTCAAAGTTCAGCCTCGAGAACTACAATCGGCTCGTTGAAGCAACAACCGATGAAGATCGCGCTCGTCTGGAAGCGGCGTTCGTGAATGACCTCAAGATGCGTATTAAAGAAACAGGCAAATACGTTCGTCCAAATGAAGGGACGATGGAATTTGCGTTCATGTTTATCCCGCATGAAGCGATCTACTACGATCTCCTCATCAATAAAATTGGCGCAGCTACTTCTGAAGACACGGAGAACCTGCTTCAACGTGCAGCATCCAAATATCACGTGATTATCGTCTCGCCGACATCATTTTCCGCCTATCTACAAACGGTGCTACAGGGCTTGAATGCCATGAAGATTGAAGAGCAGGCGAAAGAGATTCGTATTCGCGTGAGCGATCTCGGCCGACATCTTCAGGCCTACGAGCAAGCGCATCAAGCGGTAGGGAAGCACCTTGGGACCGTGGTGAACCAATACAATACCGCCAGCAAGGAGCTTGGGAAGATTGATAAAGACGTCTTGAAGATCACAGGGCAGGGGACAGCCTTTCAAACGAACCTGATTGATAAGCCGGGGATGGAGTAATCACCGCGAAGTCATCGGCAGCACCAGGGCATAGCACCTGGTGTTTTGTATCAGAAGCGACCATAGACGATAAAACATTCTACGACACATACTTCTGCACCCCTGGGGAAGGAGTAGGTGGTTGAAGATGTGTGCCATCTAGTTTAGTGCTGACGCTGAAGTATCCCGCTAGAACCTGTATGGAGATCCAAGCGCCACCAGGACTCATGCCCTTCATGATCTGCTCACACGGAGAAGAAGGTCGACCAGCAACAAAAGAGAGAAGTGGGTTCAGTGTGAAACAGGCCGACCAACCCCACAAGAGGAAGACTGGTATAATGCGTCGCACAATAAACCTTATACGACACATGGGGTCAAAATAGGGGCCTATTCCTTCTATTTGGCTTTCTTGGCTACAGAACAGACTTCTCTACCGTATGCATTGAACATGGCCTGTCTATTCCTTGAAGCGCCAACGTGACGACATCTCTGCACGGTAGTTCTATTCACGCCAAACGCTCGACGCGTTCTCTTCGTCTATTTGAAAACCCAAGGTGTATAGATACCTTGGGTTTCGACTTCCCCGGTGTGTCGTGAATCGTCTGTAGGCACCGAGGCCGTATAATCGTCTATTTCAAATACACACGTCCTGGGATACGTAGATCGATGAATTCACGTGCCGCCTCAATCCCTTTGCGCTTCTGAGCTCGAGCCTTCATGTAGGCGTCCAAGGTCTTTATTTGCGATTCTAGCGAAGTAGAGGTATCTAAGTAGATGGCTATGCCATTTTGGTCATACAGTGTGTATGCAGCAAGGAGCGCGTCGTTGGCCGCAAGATAGCGGAATGACAGCTGGTGCTGGTCTAAGAGGCCACCAAGCGATATCCAGCGGCGTATATCAGGAACGCTCACACCTAGACGATAACCAACCGCCAGTGGTTCTTGAATGAATGGCAATTCAACAATTATGGGCATGGTACCAGCGGATTTGCCGGTCATGCGTTGCACAATCCGAAGACGCTCTTCGTTATCAAGCTCTCGACGAACCACGCCGTTCGCATCCACCTCCACGTACTGCTCTGCGGTCCTCACCACCAACCCCACTCGCTGCTCTTTCACGATGAGTCGCACAATATTTGAACCCGGTTTCCGCTCTACGTGTACCGACTCCGCAAACCATCGCGTCCGCAAACCGGTAGCGAGGGCTTCACGATCAAAAAACCACCGGTGTCGCGGAGACCACGGGCGCCACTCTGCTCTGGCATCGAGCAATTGAAAGACGGCTGCCTTCGCTTCGGTAGCATGGATGTGTTCCCCACCCTCGATCTCCACATCACGAATCACGAGCACATCACTCGTGATCAGTAATCCCCCCCACCCCACCAGAGAAAAAAGCGCAAGCAGCGTCAACACAAAACGCCGACGGAATTCTGGATCCGCGTTAAACCGATGGCGAACGCGCAACGGGGGTTGCATCGAGAACTAGTATAATCGAAAAACCAAAACCGAGCACATGCTCGGATTATGGTTCCATTCGGTTGAGAAGCCGTGGGAACGGAATGGTTTCGCGAATGTGATGTACACCACAGATCCAGCGCACCGTACGTTCAAGCCCGATGCCGAAGCCGCTATGAGGCACGGAGCCGTATTTGCGGGTGTTGAGATACCACTCATATTGAGCAAGCGGATAGTTGCGCTCAATAATCTCCTGCTTTAACACATCGTAGTTCTCTTCACGTTGACTGCCGCCGATGATCTCGCGTCCTTCTTCAGGGGCAATGAGGTCCGCACAGCGAGCACGGAGTACGCCCTGTTCATCGGTAAAGCGCTTCATGTAGAACGACTTCACTACGGCAGGATAGTTTTCGATAAAAATGGGGAGCTGATACTTATTCCCGAGAGCGATCTCCTCCTCTGTCGACATATCGTCGAGCCAGTAGGATTCGTCGTAGGAGTCTTTGGTGACGAGGCCCTCTTCTTTGAGGATGCGCTTCGCCTCTGCGTGTGTGAGGCGGATGAACGGTTCGTCGACGAGGCGCTGGAGGAGAGTCGTATCACGTTCAAGGATCTTGAGCTCATCCTGGCAGTGCGTGAGGACATCTTTCACGATCCGCTTAACCATTCGTTCTTGGACGTCCATGTTCATCACCTGATCGAAATAGGCCATTTCCGCATCCATCATCCAGAGTTCAGAAAGATGGTGACGCGTCTTGCTCTTTTCAGCGCGGAACACCGGACCGAAGTCGTAGACCTTCCCGAACGCCATAATCCCCGCTTCACTGTAGAGCTGACCGGATTGCGAGAGATAGCCCGGGGTGTCGTAGTAGTTCACCGTGAAGAGCTGAGTCGTGTCTTCACAGCTTGTTGGCTGAATGATGGGGGTATCGAAGCGAATAAACCCTTCTTCATGGAAGAACTGCTCGATGGAGAAAAAGACGCGATCGCGAATGCGCAAGACGGCCCAAGGGGTTTTTGAACGAAGGTAGAGATCACGGTTATCGAACAAGAAGTCTGGTCCATGCTCCTTCTTGCCGATGGGATACTCCTCGGACTTGTGAACCAGGGTGACGTGCGTGGCTTGGAGCTCGTACACGCCCTCTTGTTTTGGGTGTTTGCTCACTGTGCCACGTACGATAACCGACGATTCGATCGTGGTATCGACGGCTGCTTGCCAGGAGGCTTCGTCAACGGCGGATTTTGCGACAATCGCCTGAATGAATCCAGAGCCATCACGCAACTGTAAAAACGCGATCGAGCCACTCGAACGAGTGTTATACGCCCACCCACGAATGGTGACCTCTGCCCCCACCTTGGACGATACGTCGGAAATGCGATCAAACATATACGAGATATACTGAAGGAAAGCGCACCACTTGGCAAGAAAAAACCGTCCAGAGGAGGACGGGAGGCGGTCAGCGATGGCCGCGGGGCTTGAAGATCGGAAGAGCACACGTCTGAACTCCAGTCAC
>CALBSL010000157.1 GCA_937968025.1 uncultured bacterium | reverse complement strand
ACACGATGCTGGTGGTGGCGGAGGAGGCCGTATTGCGATTTACTATTCGACGCAATCGGGGACGGCCTTTTCAGGCGCGTCCACCAGCGGCGGAACCGTTGGATCAGGGGCGACAGCTGGATCGTCTGGAAGTCTATACACCTTTCAAACGAACCTGTCACCGAATATCCCGTCCTCGCTTGGCTCGGCGACGCTTGTCAACGGATCGACGACGGGAACAACGACTCCGTTGTTTACGTTCTCTCTTACGGACGCGGATGTCTCTGACACGGTTAAGTTTCAAATTCAGATCGATAACTCGGCAGACTTTGGATCGCTTGTTATTGACTACACGAGTGGTCTAGCGGCGCAGGGCCAAACCTCATTTCTGGTTGGGCAGGCGGCGGGCAGCGGGAGCTACTCCACTGGATCGAGCGGTCAAACGCTTTCAGATGGTTCCTATTATTGGCGTGTCAAAGCACTGGACCAAAATGCGGCTGAATCTTCCTACATCATTGCGAATAGTGGAGAGATAGCGTTTGTCGTCGATTCAGCCACGCGAACGGTGTCTTTCCAGCTCTCCACGGGATCAGGAGCAGAGAGTCTCACAGCGACCTCGGTTCGTATCGTTCTTGATACGGTTCACTTTGAAGACGTCACGGTTAACTACGCCGTGAGTTCCACGCTTACAACGGCCACGGGTGGCGGAACGGATTACACCCTCTCTTCTGGTACGGCGACGATCACAGCGGGACAAACGAGTACCACGATCGATCTTGCGGTACTAAACGACGACATCGACGAACCGAATGAGGTTGTCGGTATCGAGCTGTCGTCGCCAGTATACGCATCCCTTGGGGCAACGAACGCCATCCTGTATTCCATTCTCGATAACGATACAGCTGGAATTACGCTCTCAAAAACAACGGTAGCCGTGACGGAGGGCGGGGCGACGGATAGTTATACAATAGTACTGAATAGCCAACCTACAAGCACTGTACGGGTGGCTGTTTCACCCGAGCGTGACGAGGTGGCACTTGGTGCATATACCTATACGTTCACCTCCGTGAACTGGAGTACTCCACAGACGGTGAACGTAACGGCGGCGAATGATCAAGTGGATGAACCGGCGACCGCATCCGTTGTTCTTGCATCTGCAGTCACTGTTCCAAGTGACTATGCCTATGGGTACGATGGTATCGAGGTAAGTACCGTGACAGCAACCGTCACTGATAACGATACGGCTGGGATCACCGCTTCAGCGAGCGCGCTCTCGGTGTCTGAAGGCGGTTCGGCACAAACGCTGACGTACGTGCTTGATTCGATGCCAACAAGTACCGTTACACTCCTCTTTACAACGAGTACTCGCGGAATCACGGTCACCCCAATGACCATGAGCTTTAGCTCGGGGAATTGGTCAACGCCGCAAACATTGACGGTGCTTGCAACGGATGATTCGAGCTACGAATCAACGCATACGACGTCGGTGCTATTTTCCGTCTCGGGTTCTGTCTATGGGTATCCAGACGTTTCGCCGCCATCAGTCGTCGTGACGATTGCGGATAACGACACATCTTCTGTCACGCTTTCGGCATCCTCCTTTACGATTCAGGAGGGTTCCAGTGGTGCAATGACGATTGTCCTCACCTCTCAGCCAACAAGCACGGTGTCGCTTGGGTTTACGGTACCGAATCAGCTCCGCGTTTCGCCAAGTACCATCACGTTTACTGATTCGAACTGGGATGAGGCTCAAACGCTGACGATTCGTCCCGTGGATGACGACCGTTATGCAGGCACTCGAGCGGACACGTTCTCGATCTCCGTGAGCAGTCTTACTGCCTTTGCGAGTGCCGAGCTTCCGCTGATTACCGTCACAATCACAGACAACGAGTCAGCTCCCGTTGGCGGCGGTGGTACCGGGGTGGGGGTGAGTATTGCACCACCGATTCCGTTCACTCCTCCCTCATCTGTATCGGCGGGCGGTCCATCGTCACCACTTTTCTCTATACCGTCGCCCACGGCTGAGGTGAATGCTCGCGTCGAGGCCGACCTTCGGGCATTCAAGGTGAAGGCAGCTGAAGCTGAACGCGCGCGTTTTACAGCCTTCATTCGGTTTGGAAGTGGTCCTGCCTCTCGGGCGCTGGGTGAAGGTGAGCGTCGTGCAGTGCTTCGTGACGCCCTTGAAACGCTGCGAAGAAGCGATATTTCTCAGGAGGACCTCGAGCGTATGGCGGGTGGTCAGATTCCAAACATGCGTAACATCGTCGAAGAACGAAAGCAGGTAGCGCGGGCATTGCCTACGTTCAAATCTCTCTTTGGACAGGCGCCAAACTTCTCAATTCCTGCGCAGAATCTGGCGTGGAATACGCTCTTGTATCGCATTCGTTTTCCGCGCGATCTCAAAGCCGAGCAGCAAGGAATCATCGAATTCAAGCGACTTTTTGGTCGAGCTCCGCAAGATCCGTTCCAGTGGGCGGTAGTCCGGGTGATGGGGTATATTCAGAAATAATGCGACACACGGGGCGGTCCCCGTGTGTTTTGTATTCATGTTTGCTACGCTGCCGCTATATGCGTTTCATCGATACTCATTGCCACATCCATTTCCCGGCCTACGACGCTGATCGTGAGCAGGTATTGATGCGGTTACGTGAAGCAGGTGGGGCGGCGATCACGATCGGGACGTCGCTCGCCAATAGTCGAGCGGCCATCGCCCTCGCTGAGCAGCATCCTGATATTTGGGCGACGGTGGGATTACATCCATCGCACGTGACTCATCCGCATCACGATGAGAATGAAGGCGCTGTTGAAGAGCGTGATGTTCGGTTTGAAACGCTGAAAGCTCTGGCAGAAAGCTCATCGAAAGTGGTGGCGATTGGGGAGGCGGGACTAGACCTGTATCGGACCGAACCTGATCAGCAAGAAGCGGCTCTTGAAGCGCAATGGCGGGTGTTTGAAACGCATTTGGATGTAGCAGAAGCACTTGATTTGCCGGTGGTGGTGCATTGTCGTGAGGCGCTGAAGGACCTTGCGGTTCGTTTGCGCGCACGACGTGCGATGGGACATCAAGATCGCTGCTTGCTTCATTCGTTTACGGGGACCTGGGTGGAAGCCGAGCCACTGCTTGAGCTCGGCTGTTCTTTTGCGCTCAATGGGATCGTGACGTTTCCGCCACGCAAAGGCATTTCTGAAGAAGATCAGTTGTTACGTGTTGCCGAACGTCTTCCGATAGATCGTCTCGTTCTCGAAACGGATGCGCCGTATTTAGCACCTGTTCCACATCGGGGCGAGCGCAATGAACCGGCCTGGGCGGCAGACACGGGGAGGTTTATTGCTAGCGCTCGCGGAATGGAAACGCTCGCCTTTTTTGAAGCAATGAAAGAAAATACCCTGCGATTTTTTTCACGCATTCGAGTTAGCGGGGCGTAGTTGACTCGGCTCGAATAGCCCGTATGAACCATATGTTCGTCTACGTTCTCCCAGGAAAAAATACCAATAACACGTATATTGAGTTATTTAAGCGATCGATCAAGACCGCCTCGCCCGAGCTCACGCTCGTGGACCTGCCTACGGATGATCTGTGGTATGTCGTTCGCTCCGTCTGGCGAACAGCGCGGGCCAAGCATATTGTTCATATTCATTGGCCGACCATCCTCTATGGAAGCGCTTTTACAGTGAAATCACTGTATCTTTTGGTTCGGAACGGGATTCTTCTTGCTCTTCTAAAGGGTGTTTTACGAGTGCGAGTCGTTTGGACGGTTCATAACGCTTTTGCCCACGATTATCCGCATCCATGGATCGATCGGATCGGTACCGCGCTGGTGAGATCATGCGCGGACGTTATTCTTCTGCAACAGCGCTGCACGAAGAGCGCCTATGAGCGATTCTTCCCGAGAAAGCGGCTCGAGTATCTTCCGCACGGCAGTTATGAAGGGGTCTATGGGCCAAGGCAGGAACGAAGGCTCGAATGGCGGGAGCGGTTAGGTTTTTTGGCTGATGACATTGTCTTGCTCTCGCTGGGGGTGATCGCTCCCTATAAACGGAATGAGGAGATCATCCGAGCTGTTCTTGAGCAATCTCATCCTCGCGTTCGACTGTTGATTGCTGGTAAGGGTGATAAAACGTACATAGATCGCTTGAAAGCCTTGGCTGGCGGATCGCAGCGTATTCATATTCAAGATGAATTCATTCCAAACGAGGAGATCGCGACGTATCTTGCGAATACAGATTATGCTGTGTTTTTCTACGATGATTCAGAAATGACTTCCGGTGGGATGGTTCTGGCGTTGTCGTATGGCGTTCCTGTCTTGACTCGTCAGATCCCGGCCGCCGAGCTGATCACTGAGAAGAATGGAAAGGTATTCCGCTCACGATCTGAGCTCGTGACTCTCCTTGATGGACTCACGAAGCATGCGTACACTGCCGATAGTGTGCAGAATACCGTCCGGGGAACTGAGTGGTCGACGGTGGGGAAGCAGCTCATCCGCATCTATCAATCTTTATAACGATTCTATGGAGAGTTCCGCAGAGCGCTTTCAAAATAGCCAGTGGCAAAAGCTTCACGAGCTATGCTTTTCAAAACAAGCGGTTCTACAGATGGTTGAGCCTGGCGCCGTCTTGGATATAGGTTGTGGCGACGGTCTTCTGTTGGAAGAGCTAAAAAAACAGGGGATTGAAGGGATCGGGATCGATCTATCATCAAAAGCAGTCGCGATTGGGGTTTCTCGTGGGCTGGACTGTCGCCAGCACGATCTCTCGGAGGCTTTGCCGTTTCAGGCAGAGGCATTCGACACAGTCATCCTCACGGATGTGCTCGAACATCTTTTTCAGCCGGCGGAAGTCTTGAAAGAGGCACGCCGGGTGTGTAAAAAACATATTTTGGTGAGTGTTCCAAACTTTGCCTCGCTGCCTGCACGTCTCCAGGTGCTACGAGGAAACGTTCCAGAAAATAACACGCCTCGTGATGGGCATGTGTATTGGATGACGCTCGACGTGCTCACGCGGTTACTCACGAACGCTGGTTTTGAGATAGAGCAACTCGTCACGAATACCTTTTGGACGCGGGTCCCAGTACTCGGCGTGTGCACGAGATGGTTGAATACCGTTTGGCCATCACTCTTTGGACTCTCATTTGTGGTGAAGGCGCGTAAACGGTAGAGCGAGCCGGGTGAATCACTCCAGCGCAACTCCGCAATCTATATGATCACCAATCATCCCCCAAACCGCTGGAAGCGTACAAGAACTACAAGCGTGGCACGCTATACCGGATTCTTTGCATCGCCACTCGTGAAGCGGATCTTGTGCCGTGTGTCGTTTACGAATGTCTAGATCCTGAGGTGGAGCATCGATGTTGGATTCGTTCGATTGAAGATGTTTGCGAGGATGTTGTTCTTGACGATGGTTCTATCACCAGGCGATTTGCGTTGGTGGAGGCGGCATCTTGATGATCGTTAGCAAAGAAAAAAACTCCGATGATCTCGGAGGGTTGAGGCGTTACCAAGTGTCATCGGGAGGCACATACCCACGCTCTGGTTCGGGGAGCACGGTCACGACCGGGAACTCGCAGTCGTAGCCGGTTCCTTCGCCGGAAACGTGGATTCGGCCTGCGGGCACGCCCAATTTGGTTAGGGCCTCGATCTGTCGCCTGACCTCGGGGAGCTGCCTGAGATCGGAGCGATCCGGTAGGAGGGGATGGGGTTCGTGTTGTCGACCGGCTTCTTCGGGTGCTGTGGGCTTGCATCGCTTGCAGTCACAGGGCGCATCGGGATAGAAGCATTGGAACATGGTGACTCAGTCCTTTCAGGGAGGGGTTCCCTAGTGATTAGATACCACGTTTTATGGGTTTAGTTAGCGTTGGCATGTCATTGTGAAAAAATGCGCTACACTTTTTATTCGGCAGGACTGTAGTTATGTGGCGAGCAGTATGGTTCATAATGAAGGTATGAAGGTTTGTTGTAGACGGTCTCTCAATGTACACTTGAGCCATGGAGCAGTCTCGTCGACTTGATATAGTGCTTGAGAAGCAACGTATTTGGCGCGAGGCTGAGCAGCGTGTGGCGGGTTTTAGGGATGGTTTAGGGCGGATGGTGGATCCCTCAATTTGCGACGTGCTTGTTGCGTGCATGGTAAACGGACTCCCTACGCGTCAATCCTGCGGCGGCCATATCGCCTATGAAGAGCCTTGTGAAGGATGGGCGTTTCCTTGGATCTGTTTTGCGGCGGATCGACCCGATAGCCGCTGGGTGGGTGAAGCAGATATCCGTCGACGAATCTCTCAGGCATACGGAGTATCGCCTCGCCAGATGGAGGATATTCCTGAGGCGGCAGACGCTTTCTATGATGCAGTTGATCAGCTCGAACCCGTTGAGACGGAAGAGTTTCGGGCCTGGTCATTGCGTCTACAAAGGACGGCGCACGTCGTACGGCAGGTTATTGAGCAGGTGCATGAGACCCATCCGTTTTCTGCGCTTTCGCTTGTGATGCGAAACGGTCGACTTGAAGTGAATCGAAGATGGGAAGGGGGTCGACGTGAAGCGCCCAAGAATTTAGAAGAGTTGGCGGCTAGTATTCGCGAAGCGCGCACATTATTTGAGCGATTTGGCCTAATTCTCAAAGACCGCTTCTTCGAGTCTGAGTAGAGGCTTGTCCAGTACGTTCATTCTTGAGCGTATTTGTAGGGGGAAATTCAGTGCGTCGCATTGAGGTGGATCATCGATACCGGATTCGTTCGATCGAAGATGTTTGCGCGGATGTTGTTCTTGATGACGGTTCTATGATGAAGTGATTTGCATTGGTGGAGCCGGCGTCTTGATGATGAGCAAAGAAAAAAACTCCGCGGTGGGCGGAGTAGGGGTGTTGGAGGTCAGACAAGGTTATCCGGTGGGGCGTTTCCTAAACTCCGGATATGGGGCAAAAAGATCGCCACACATCTCCGCGAGACGCTTGTGTTCAGCAATCTCCCGGTCTCGTTTGACCTGTTCGAGGCGCTTCTCCAGTTCTATGATCTCTTCGGGCGAGAGTTTGAGCGCGTCTTGATAGCCACTGTGCTGGCAGGAGCCGTTGCTGGGAGGGGGCTGCTGGATACGTTGGCCACAGTTACTGCAAAAGCGTTCACACATGTCCTTCTTCCACCTTCCGGGAGTATTCCCGCCAACAGTCTACACGGCCACCATTGTTTTAGGACGTAGGATGCGAAATGTGTAAAAAATTAGTACAGTTCTTGGGCAGAACCGAATCGTAACGCCCCCTTCTCTTCGTGGACGAGTTTGTCCTTGATCAGTCGCCCAATCATTGCCATCAACCATGCTTGATCCGCGGTCGCGTCAAAATCAGGGTCGATCTTTGGTCCGATGGTCTGCTGCGTTAGGTCATCGTGTTCGCGGAGCAGCTTCACGATACGGCCTCGATAGATTCGATCTGGATACGGTTTTTCATTGTGTCGCGATTCGGTTGCTTTTTTGATGCTTCGTTTTGGAATCTCGACCGTTCCTGCAAGAAATGCTGGAGCAGCTTGGCAAACCTGTTTGAGCGGACAGTGTTCACACTCAGGGCGTTTTTTGCAGATCGAGGAGGCGACATCGAACAGCGCTTGGGGAATATGATGAAAATTCGGGGAGGAAAGCCAGGACGAGGTGGCTGAGGTGATGCGCGCATCATCTTCAGGTTGCGGAAAGGGGATCCCAAACAAGGCTCGGCCGAGCAGTCGCCGAACGTTGGTGTCGACCGGCATCACCGCTTCTTGTCGAGAAAAGGTGGCGACAGCGGCACTGGTATACGGCCCGATACCCTTCAGTTGGAGCCAGCCTTGAGCGGTTTGTGGTTCCCCGTGTGTAGCGACTTGCTGAGCGATGGTCTGCAGCGCAAGCGCACGACGGTTGTATCCTAATCCCGACCAAAGATGCAGTACATCGACGGTCGAAGCGGTCGCGAGCGCCTGCCAGGTAGGAAACCGTTCAAGCCAGCGATGATAATATGGAATCACACGTTGCACCTGCGTTTGTTGCAGCATGCATTCACTCACGAGGATATGATACGGGTTGGTGGTGTGTCGCCATGGCAGATCACGACCCTGTTTTTGGTACCACGAAAGCAGCGGCTCGATATACGAGCTCGGATGCGTTTGGGGAGGCATGGTTAGGAGCGGAGAGCGAGCGAGGCGAGCGTGTCACGAATACGGAGTTCTGTGATCTCTCGTTCTGTTTGGGCCCAAATGAGATGCGTAGAGTTTCCTCCTTCGGGTGAAACGACCTGCAGAACATACGTATAGCTTGATCCGGACTGTCCTTCGCGTTGACCGCGGATCCCTGTGACGAGGTTGCCGGCCACTAAATACGAGACGGGTTCAGGGTTTGCGAGGGTATCTTCTAAGCGGCGTGCTTGTTCAGCGGTGTATGGCGAAATGGAGAGCCAAGGGAGGGAAGAGGTTGCCTGGGTGGCGCGCATTGCCACGAGCCCGCGATCATCGGCGTAGGTTTTGGTTCCTGGGGGAAGACGGAGGGAGATCCCGAGCGGAAGCGAAAACGCTTCAACCCACGAGGAATACGCTTTTCCGGTCGGACGGGTAAGCGGCATGGCTTCAGCGAGTAGGAGCTGATCACGTTTCATGCGTTCAACAGTCTGGCGTGCCGCGACGAGCTCCTTGGTGGCGGCGGCCACCTGTTGGTTGGCGCGGTCAGCCAGGCGAGCCTTCTCATCTTCATGTTGGGCCAGGGATTGTTCCAGGCTCGAAACACGGGTTTCAAGCGCTTGTCGTTCAAGGCGAGCGTCCTGCAAAACAGAGCCAAAGCCAATAGCAGCAGCAAGTGAGCCGAGCGACATCCACCCTAAAAACGCAAAAGACTTCGCATGCATACGAGGCATTCTTCTGGCAGTGTACGCAATCTTGTTGAGGCTGTGAAGCCCTCCTGGCTTTTCTCCGACAACTGTGCTAGAAATGGGAGAATCCTATGTTGTTCGACGAACGTGTTTTTAAGCGTCTTTCGAGTCCGGATGCCTTTCGTGGTGGGCGTGAGCTCACGATGGCCAAAGCCGTTCGAAATGTTCAGGTGGAGCGCAATCGCTTTCAGGACTTTGTGATACGTGGAGAGATCGCTGGAACGGCGACCCATCAGTCAGAGCTTATCGTTGCGGGAAATAAGCAGACGGTAAAATCTCATACGTGCAGCTGTCCGTTTGATCGGAATGGCATGTGTAAGCACGTGGTTGCGCTCGGTCTTTCTGCGCACGATCCGTCGCTTCCACATCCTGCAGAAGATCGTCAGGCAGCTCTCAAGGCGGCGCTCATGCGGAAGAGTCGGTACGGGGCAACGGCTGCCCCGGTTCGTCAAACGGTCGTTTCTCCAACGAAAGGTGGGGCGGGGGTGCTGCTTCGTTCCTCTTCAGCCGCTGCAGCGTC
>CALBSL010000156.1 GCA_937968025.1 uncultured bacterium | reverse complement strand
AGATCTACACAGGCGAAGACACTCTTTCCCTACACGACGCTCTTCCGATCTTCCCCATCCAAATCATTTGCGCGTAGCTGGTGCCGAGTGCAATCACGTACACGATCAAGAGCGCTAACGCTGAGCGCCATACGCCGGACATAGACCCCACCCGTATCGCGCCATCGATCGTCCGACCAACAATAAATGGGGCCAACAACGTCAGAATCGACCCAAGCAACGTTGCACTAATGGCCAAGAGTAACTGCGTTCGTTCCGGAGCGACCAGTGGACGCAACTTCGCAAAGGCTCGCAAACTAGTGAGTAGACTCATAGGAGGAAAGAGATTGTTGAGACTGAACGATTTGTGCGTACTCTGGAGAGGAGTGCATCAATGCATCATGTGTACCGCTCGCGATGACTTCGCCTTCCATCAACAGCACAACTTGATCAAACGAAGAAGCGGCGGAAACCTTCTGCGTGACAGAAATCGTCGTCATTTCTGGATATGTTTCAGCAATATTTTTCAGAATACGCTGCTCCGTCTGCATATCAACGCGTGCCGTAAAATCATCCAAAAGCAAGATCTTTGGATTGCCGGCGAGCGCGCGAGCCAACATCAGCCGCTGTTTCTGCCCACCGGAAAGCGTTGCAGCACGTTCGGCGATCGGGGTATCTAGCCCTTGTGGCAATTCACGAACAAACGCCTCAAGCTCAGCCACACGAACCGCCTGCATGATCGACTCTTCGGTCGCTGCTGCCGAGAACGCAATATTCTCACGCAATGTCCCTTGGAATAAGAGGCTCTCCTGAAATACCACGCCCATTTGCGCGTGGAGTGCAGCCGGTTCGTAGGCGGAAAGCGCTTCGCCATCAATAGCTATCAATCCAGCCGTTGGCGAAATCAGTCCTGCCATCAACGCGAGAAGCTGAGACTTCCCTGCCGCTGTTGGACCGATAATCGCGACTCGAGAGCCTGCTTGTACCGAAAATGAGACGTGGCGTAGTACCTGTTTTTCTCCATACGCTAACGAGACATCCTGTAATTCGACATCACCCCGAATAGATCGCGTTATCATTCCCGATTCTTTGACTACGGGAGCCTCCAATAGGTTGACGACGCGACCATACGAGGCGGAAGCTCGACCAATCATCGAGCTCAAGAACCCGATCATCATGATGGGAAAAACCAATAACGCCGAATAGGAATTGAAGGCGGTAAATTCACCCAACGACATTCGGCCACCAATGACCAAATTTCCTCCATACAGCACAATGATGAGAATCATCATGCCTGACAAAAAGGTGATGATCGGGATGAGACTCGCAAACATTCGCAGAATGCTCATTCCCACCGATTTCGCTTCGGTATTTTTTTCAAAAAACTTGTCCGCTTCTTTCTGTGAGGCATTCAGCACACGGATGAGTGATGCACCGAGAATGCTTTCATTAATCACTTTGTTGAGCGCATCAATGCTCTGCTGCGCACGACCAAATAACGGCCCCACCTTCCCAAAGATCGTAGCAAATGCTCCGACCAGCACCGGCAACACCGCGAGAACTGCAAGCCCAAGTCGCCAGTCCGTGGTGAGTAGAAGAACGGAGACAGCGATCAGCAAGAAGACTGATGAGACAAGCGACGGAATCCCCATCGACACAAACTGCTTCACCGCATCAACATCCGAGGTAAAATTCGTCAAAATGGTCGATGGCGAGAGCTGCTGGATCCCAAGATAGGATTGCTCGGCGATGCGTGCAGAGAGTTTGTCACGCAAATCACGTGCTACACGCTCTGAAAGGAGCACCTGTGCGATCGATTGCCCGTACGAAAGGACAAATGTCGACACGAGAATCACAGCAAATGTAAAAACAAAGGACGATACTGAAAACGTACCGCTCGTCACGTGATCAAGTGCTCGCGAAACCACTTTTGGAACAGAAAGGTTCACGGCATTTACTGCCATCGTGAGGAGCAGTAAACCAATCACCGCTAAACCATAGCCCCGTAGAGCCAGAAACACCGATGGCGGCGCAGGCGGACGCGCAGAAGAGGAGACGGACATAGTTGCTGAACACTACCAGAAAACGGGCTTTTTTTCAAGTCAGCTCACCTCGTGCCACTCACTCCGGCCAGACGCTCGCTCATGGTATACTCACATCACGTTATGAATCCGTTCTTTGAACTAAGCCTCGTTCTTGCCCTTGCTACGGTGGTGGCCGTGGTGATGCAGCGCTTGCGTCTTCCGCTCCTGCTTGGACACATTCTCACCGGCATTCTTGCTGGCCCGGCCGTGCTCCATATTTTGCATGGACAAGAAGTGATCAACGTTTTTTCCCAGCTCGGCATCACCGCTCTCCTGTTCGTTGTTGGACTCAGCCTGAACCCAACCATTATTCGTGAGGTAGGAAAGGTTGCGCTCTTCACGGGGTTTGGCCAGATCCTATTCACATCAATTATAGGATTTGGATTGATCTTTGGGCTTGGGTACCCTTGGCTCACCAGTCTCTTCTTAGCCGTGGCACTCACTTTCAGCAGTACGATTATTATCATGAAGCTGCTCTCCGATCGTGGAGAAGAGCACGCCTTATACGGCAAAATTTCGATGGGCTTCCTACTCGTTCAAGACT
>CALBSL010000155.1 GCA_937968025.1 uncultured bacterium | reverse complement strand
TCAAAGGGGATGCCCATCGCCAACCATCGCGAGGTCTCACTCGTCTGCGTGGAAGACCTGGCGCATATTCAGGCGCAACTCGGTCTCCCCACCCCCATTCCGCCGGGGTGCCTGGGCGAGAATCTCCTCGTGAGCGGCATTCCCTCCTTTTCCGCACTCCCCACGGGCACCTTCCTGCTCTTTCGGAACGGAAAGACGTTCAGAACCGCCGTTCTGGTGGTGTGGGACGAAAACCATCCTTGCCTGGCCCCGGGAAAGGTCTTGCAGGAGCTCCATCCGGACCGCCGGGGTCTGGCGGCGAAGTTCACGAAAGAAGCCCTGCTCCACCGTGGGCTCGTCGCGAGTGTGTATTCGAGTGGCGTCATCAAGCCTGGCGACGAAGTGCTTGCCTACCTGCCGCAGCCTCGAAACGCGCCCGCCACCTAACCGTCTCAAAGACGGTTTTTTTTATCTCTACACTTCGCTCATCGCTGCTCGGAGTTCGCTCTGCTGAGCTGAAGAAGCATGCGGCGCGACCACGCTCGCCACGGGAAGATCTGCCAAACGCAGTTCCTCCACCAATTCAAGCGACGCCAACGGATCTCCAGATTGCACGGTGAGCGTATAGACCCCACCCAAATCTGGATCACGAGTGAGTAGCACTTGCGCCGATCGACCTTCGCTATCCAAGAGATCGACAGCGACCCCATCTTCAAAGGTTCCATCAACCTCGGGCTCAAACTGCCGCACGACCTCAAGGGCACGCGCATCTTGCTGCTCCATCGGGTGACGCTCTCGACGTTCATCGAGAGACTCGCTCGGGTTTCGCATATACACCAGTATACCATGCAGGTGATCCGGGGAGGTTGCGCACGTTCTTCATCCTGCCTAGGATACAAAGACCTATGTCTTCTCGACGCTTCGTTGTTCTTGGTCTCGTAGCAAGCTTGGCTCTTTCGCCGATCACGACCCTTGCCCAGTCCGCCCCGCTCGCCCAACGCCTGGCAGGACGCATCGTGCTACAAGTACAAAGTCGTGGCGAAGCGTGGTATATCGATCCCGTCACACGAGAACGGTACCTTCTTGGATCCGCCACGGATGCCTACTCGTTAATGCGTACCCGCGGGCTTGGCATTCGGAAAAGCGAGCTCGACACCTACCTCCGCGGAACATTTCCCACGCGGCTCCGCGGACGCATTCTCCTCGATGTTGAACGACGTGGCGCTGCCTACTATGTTGATCCGCTTACCCTGAAAGCAACCTCGCTTGGCCGCGCAGAAGATGCCTATACACTCATGAGACGCGTCGGTCTCGGCATTTCGAACGCCGACCTCGACCGCATTCCCGCTGCCCGGACAAGCCCTCCTCCACCCACCCCTGCAGCGCCAGCACCAACTACTTCGATCAACGCCAGCCCTGTTGAGCGCGAAGTATTCGATCGCATCAATGCCCACCGTGTCTCAATCGGTATTGCTCCGCTTGGATGGGATGACGCCATCGCGAATCAGGCTCGAGAGCACAGCAAGCGCATGGCAAACGGCACAACGCCGTTTGGTCACGATGGGTTCTCGGATCGGTTGCGTCTGCTGCAAGGGTCTCTCACGGTACGAGGCATTGCTGAAAACGTCGCCATGAATGATTTTCCCAATCCCGCTCCCACTGCCGTGAACGGTTGGATCGAAAGCCCCGGGCATAAAGCCAACCTCGAACAGCCAACCTATACCCTCACCGGCGTTGGTATCGCCCAAGCCGAAGATGGTTCCTTCTACTTTACGCAGTTGTTTGTTCGGTGATGAGAATCGATGCGGGAGCAAAGACCAACGCGGCGCTTGCCCCAAAGCCACGCCTCCCGTATCGTCGATGCATGTCATTCACTCTCCACCCAAACCGCGAACGTGGCCATGTCGACCATGGTTGGCTCAAGGCGGCGCACTCGTTTAGTTTTGCGCGCTACGTCAATCCGGATCGGATGCAATTTGGCGCGCTTCTCGTGCTCAATGAAGACGTTATCGCCCCAGGACAAGGGTTCGGCGAACACTTTCATGACAACATGGAGATCGTGACGATCCCCCTTTCTGGCTCGCTCCAGCATCACGATAGCCTCGGAAACGGCTCCGTTATCCATGCGGGAGAAGGCCAGATCATGTCGGCTGGTACCGGCATCATGCACAGCGAATTCAATGCGAGCGCCACAGAACCCGTCCACCTGCTTCAACTCTGGATCTTACCGCACACGCGCGGCCTCAAAACACGGTATGAACAACAACTCCTTCCTGCCGCGAATGAAGCAGGCTGGCGCGTGGTCGCTTCACCACAAGGAGTGCATGGCAGTTTCGTGATTCATCAAGAAGCGTGGATCGAGCTTGCAGATGTTGCCGCTGACAAAACGTTCACCAAATCCCTTCATGATCCTTCTCACGGACTATTCCTATTTGTTATTGAAGGAAGTATCGATGGAGCGGGTCATTCGCTCTCGACGGGCGATGCGCTCGCCGTCGAGCAAGAATCATCGCTCACGATTGAGACAAAAACCACAAGCCGCCTCCTCGCTCTCGAAGTTCCACTCACCTTCTAACTATGCGCATCCACGAACTTGGTCATGTCGTCTTGTTTGTCAGCGACCTGGAACAATCAGCGAATTTTTATCGCGATATTCTCGGATTTCACGAGTTGCAACGACTGCATGGAGCCGCGGCTTTTAGCGGCGGTCGCACGCATCACGAACTGCTCTTGATCGAGGTTGGTGGCGTTCCGCATGATCGCCAGCATCCAGAACCGGGCCTATACCATATTGGATTCAAGATCGGCGATACGCACGAAGAGCTTGTCCACGCCTACCACGAACTTGAAGCAAAGGGCGTGACCATCGTCGGAACGGCGGATCATACCGTCACGCATAGCCTTTACATTCTCGATCCAGACGGCAACGAACTTGAGCTCTACGCCGATGTCTCCGATATTTGGAAGACGGATCCGCAAGCTATCTTGTCCCCAACCAAACCCCTGAATCTCGTGTAATATTGCGCATGACAGACATCCCCTCTATCCTCCCACATATGACTACCCACTACACTGGAGGCTGCCATTGTGGCGCCGTTCGCTTCGAAGTTGATACCGACCTCTCTTCCACTATCACCTGTAACTGCTCGCTGTGCGGGAAAACAGGTATGATCTTGAACTTTGTCCCGGCGAGCAGCTTCACGCTTCTTCAGGGAGAGGAAGCGCTCACGGATTATCAGTTCAATAAAAAAGTGATCCATCATGTCTTCTGCAAGGTCTGTGGCATCCGTGCCTTTGGACGAGGGATGTCACCTGATGGAAGCCCAACGATCGCCCTGAATGCCCGCTGTTTGGACGGCGTCGACATCACGGAGCTCACCCCTCATGCCTACGACGGAAAGTCCGCCTAAAGAGCTCGCGCGATCTGTGCTATACTCCTCCCATATGAACGACCTGCCATCCATCCACGCTCGCATTCGCAAAACCAAAAAAGAGCTCAAGGAGCTCAACACCATCGTGCGCGATACCTTCGCCGCCTCGCAATCACTGAAGAATATCAACGAGGATCTCAAAGAGCTTCGCGATAAAAAGCGTCGATACGAAACTGAAATCAAGCAAGAATGTGCCGATGAGCTCGAAAAAGCCGACCGCTTGAAACAGAGCTTAAAAGCCGACCAGCAGCTTCTTTCGGACGTTGCCCTCACCAAATTTATGAAGGGCGAAACCATCGAGCTCACCGATGAGAACGACGTGAAGTACGAACCGGTCGTCAAAATCTCCTTCAAGAAAACGATGTAGGTACACAGCAGCGCCACGCTGCTGTTTTTATTCGTATATTGTACACACGCCCCTTCCCTCTGTGCGGCGGTTTGGTATAGTCCGT
>CALBSL010000154.1 GCA_937968025.1 uncultured bacterium | reverse complement strand
GGCTGAGCACGTATATATTTATAGATACATGGTGGGCGTCACTAGTGGGCGCTTTCTTTCTTTTTGCTCCTTTATTTTTTCACACCGGTGTCACGCGTTGGTGTGTGTTTACGCTGAATGTGGCTGGGATAAGTATTTTTTTTGCCCGCACGGTTCCCTGGGGTGCCTTATGGACATTGTGGATCGGTCTCGCCCTCTACGATACGTATGCGAAACGGGCTTTTATGGAACTGCAGCAATGGTTGCGATCGATCGCTAAGCGTCAACGAGTATATGCTTGGTTTGAAACAGGAGCAGGAGAAAAAACCTCGGTATTAGTAAGCCACCTGATGCTTTCTAGCGCCCTTATCGTCCATGCGACGAGCAGGCAAGCCGCGCATGGCGTGCTTCTTTTAGCTGCTTTTATAATAGGTGCATGGTATGGGTTAATGCAGGGTAAAAAAGAGGAGGATATATCCATCATTCCTTGGGCCGCAGGGTGGATGGCGGGAGTTGAAGGGGTATTTTTGCTGCTTTCAACCCTCTCCCATTGATTCTTTTTGTGTGAGCGTGTATCGTCCGGGCGTCTCTCGTTGTAACGAGATAGACATTATTTCCATGCCTCGCAAACGTTTACGCGCCGTCCTCTTTGGACCGCAAGGTTCCGGAAAAGGGACTCAAGGCCGCATGCTCTCTGAAGACTTTGGAGTACCCGTGATTGGATCCGGAGAGTTATTTCGTGCCGAAATTCACGAAAAAACTGCCCTCGGCAAACTGGTCAAGAGTTATGTGGATCGAGGCGCCTTGGTTCCAGACGAGCTTGTCAACGCCGTGGTACAAAAGCAGCTGAAAGCTGTTCCATCGGATCAGGGTTTTTTGTTAGATGGATATCCACGCAATGTAGATCAGGCCATGGCCTTGGATGCTGGCGTTAAGTTGAATTTAGCCATTCAATTAAAGATTTCTGATGAAGAATCGGTGCGCCGATTATTGGCACGTTTACAGTGTGAAGAATGCCAATCTATTTTTAACCTTCGTGAACGTCCACCGGTAAAAAAGGGTATTTGTGATACCTGCGGCCACCGTCTCACCGCCCGCGCAGACGATAATGAAGAGGCGATCCGTCGTCGTTTGGAAGCGTATCATTTCATGACCGAGCCACTGGCAAGTTACTATCGTCAACACGGGGTATTGCTGGCTATTAAGGGTGAACAACCTATTATGTCATTACATGAAGAACTGATTCGTAAGCTTGGGAAGCTTGGATTTAGTCTCGCTAAAAAGAAAAAGCTATGAGTTTGGTCAAAACACCATCAGAAATTGCCGCTCTTAAACGTGGCGGTCAAATTCTTTCTGACACGCTGAGCGAGATTCGCGAAGCGTGTGTCGCTGGGGCTTCTACGCAAGCGCTCGATGCCATCGCTCGCCAACGCTTTGAAGAAAAGGGCGGTAAATCTTCCTTTTTTGGCTATCGGATGGGTGGTCAAGGCCCAGCTTTTCCAGGCGTTGTTTGCGGCGGTCCAAGAAGGGGAACATCGACGCTCCGAACCAGAAATGCAGAATTAATGCTGATTCCAGCAGTCTATCACGCCACCATCGCTGCGTGCTAGAATCGGGATATGCCCAACAAAAAGC
>CALBSL010000153.1 GCA_937968025.1 uncultured bacterium | reverse complement strand
CGATGAAAAACTCAAGGCCGAGGCGCAGAAGAAGGCTGAAGCTCTGTACGAGATGCTGAAGTACAACGTGATGCGCGAGATGGTGCTTTCCGGCTCCCGCCTCGATGGCCGCCCGCTGCACCGACTGCTCCTTTTCGGCGAGCAGCTTGACCAGCAGCCCATCGACCTGCGCGCGGTCGATCGTGCCGAGCATCGCGCGCGCCTCATCGAGGGTGTCCGGGGTGTCGAGGTCGATGCGGACGCCGGGGGAAGCATGCCGCATCTGATCGAACAGGTCGCCGGCGAGGGACTTGCCATCGAGGGTCAATCCCTTGGTTCGCTCCAGGTTGTTGGAGTCCTCGAGATAGGCTCGAAGCTTGCGATGACCGAGCCGAACGAGGCTCATGGTCCACCCGGCTTCATCGGGTGGGTTGTAGTCGCGAAGCATGACGTAGCTCAGGGTGTGTGCGCTCATTCCGGAACCTCCTACTAAAAGGGTAGCAAAAACCCGTTTTTGAGACAAGCAGCCGCCGGCTTGGCATTCTTCCGTCTCAACCGTATGATGGACGGTATATGTATCTCCAAGAGGCTCACATCAACGAGCTCCGGGCTGTCTACGCCGAGCAAGGCCGTGCAACACATGATATCGCTGAACGGTGTGCTCGCTTGCAAGCCATGGCAAAGCGCAGCATTTTTGCGGTGCATCGCGAGGATTTTGCTGGAGCGAATGTCTTGGTTCGAGAGGCGAATGCGCTGCGGGCCGAGATGGTGCGTGAATATGGAGCGGGCTTTCTACAAACGCAACCAGCGTGGCGTTCGTTTTGTGAGGAGCTGCTCGAGGCGGAGCTTTTCCTGGCCTTCGTTGAAGAACGCTTTCCATTTCAGCTTCCCGTGGATCAGCCGGAGTGTGTGATTGGGGCGCTTTCGGACGTGTTGGGCGAAGTCGCCCGTCTTGTCGTCCGCGAAGTGACACGTGATCCGCAGCCACGCTCGTTGCTCGCCGCACAACGTCTCGCTGAAGAGGTGATCGATACGTTGCTTGAACTCGATGCAACGGGTCATTCGCGGCAAAAAGTTGACCAAGCTCGTCAACATGCGCGAAAAATTGAGGACGTAGCCTACGACGTCTCCTTTCGACGACGAGTATGAGTTCGTCGGTGTTCGGCGTTCCGATTGAGGGCGGCTCGTTCGAGCAGGTGTTGAAGTTATTGAACGCTCGAACGTCGAGCTGGATCGTGACGGCGAATCCAGAAAATCTGTTGATGGCCAACGAGCATTCTGAGTATCGCCAGGCGCTCTGTCGGGCGGACTATCGGACGGTTGATGGGATCGGACTGTGGCTCGTGCTTCGTGTTGGCGGTGAGAAGGTCGTTCGGCTCACGGGCGTTGATCTTGCGGAGCAGCTGATCCATGAAGCGCATCATCGTGGGTGGCGTGTGGCGTTTTTTGGTGGGGCAGCAGGTGTAGCGACGCAGGTTGCTCAGCAATGGGAAGCGCGTCTTCCTGGACTTGCAGCCCACGGCTGGAGCGGTGGTCGGGTGAACGACGATGGAACGGAAGATGGAAAAACCTGGGAAGATCGCGAGGCGATGCTCGCCTGGAAGCCCGATGTGCTGCTGTGTGCTCTTGGTGGGGGTGGGGTCAAGCAAGAGCGGTGGATCGAGCGCCATCGTGAGGCGTTTTTTGCGATACGAGCCATGGTTGGCGTGGGGGGAGCGTTTGATATGTGGACGGGGCGCTTGCGCCGCGCGCCCTCTGCGGTGCGCGCGCTCGGCTTCGAGTGGCTGTGGCGATGGCTCTTGGAGCCGCGGCGAGCGCCTCGGATGTGGCGCGCAACGGGTGGGTTTTTGTGGGCGTTTCTGCGGTCCAAGGGTTGACTGAAGCGGTGAAAGCGGGTAGCATCCCTCGACGGTCTTTCACTGGAAGGGGTGAGTATCATGAAGAAGCCGAAGCCGATTGGGTTCGTGGTGAGTGCTACTGGAATCAGCCCGGGGCACTGGTGCGTTGCCCAACAACCAGACAATCTTCTCATGCTCATCAATAGCGTGGGTGAGAAGCTCCGTACGATCCGCACAGGGCTTTCGACCGCCCCGATCGACGTCTCTCCTGACGAGCTGCCCACCGACCATCGGGGAAGACGGCTCCGTCTGTGCATCAGGCTTGATTCGCTGGAGCCGGTTCCCTTGGGTGAGTACATCGATGCGGACGGGCGCGAAGTTCCTGCCGCATCTTCCCCTGACGAACGCTTCTATCCCTTCGTCATCGAGGTGTACCTCGGCGGGCCGGATCGGAAGAAGCCGTTCCTCACCCTTCGTCTCTACCTTCATCCTGATGAGCAGCAGATGGGGCCGTTCTACCTCGACGATCGCGGTCGGCTCTATCGTGAGGCGGAGTACGCCGCCTATGACAAGTCGAATAACCCACTGCCCGAAGAGATGCAAGCGTTCTTCGCTGGAGCGAGGGGGGAGGTCGATGCTCTTACCGCTAAGAGCATGGATGGAGCGTTCGAGCGGCTCCTGGGCGTGCTCGATCGATTGGAGGGCGCGCCACCGCCACAGACGTCGAAGCCCAACTGAAGGCCTACCCCGATACATATCGGGTTTTTTCTTGCCTACACAGCCATTTTTTTGTAGGATCGAGCCATATGTCCACCCCTGCTCGCGTTCGGTTTGCGCCTAGTCCAACGGGCTATCTTCATATTGGCGGCCTTCGTACGGCGCTCTATAACTGGTTCATGGCACGTCGAACAGGCGGGACGTTCATTCTGCGCATTGAAGATACGGATCGTACGCGGCTCGTTGAGGATGCGACGGAAAAACTCGTGCGCTCGTTGCAGCGTTGCGGGATCGTTCCTGATGAAGGAGTGATGCTTGATGACGCAGGGGCGCTTGTCGAACAGGGGGCGCATGGTCCGTACATCCAATCCGCTCGTCGAGAACGCCACTTGGCGTATGCCTACGAGTTAATCGAGAAGGGCCATGCTTACTACTGTTTTTGTACCGCCGAAGAACTTGATCAGATGCGAACGCTCCAAACCGCCGCTAAGCAGCCTGTCATGTACGATCGTCGTTGCCGAGCACTCTCACGTGAGGTTGCGGAAAACCGTGCTGCCGTCGGTGATCCGTGCGTGATTCGTTTGAAGGTCCCGACGGAAGGATCGTGTACGTTCGATGACCTCATCCGCGGTCGTGTCGAAGTGCCCTGGGCGCAGGTCGATGACCAGGTCTT
Organism: uncultured bacterium; assembly: GCA_937968025.1. Taxonomy (GTDB): domain Bacteria; phylum Patescibacteriota; class Patescibacteriia; order 2-12-FULL-60-25; family 2-12-FULL-60-25; genus JAGOUA01. Next base: position 4,030 of record CALBSL010000153.1, on the reverse strand, counting down.
GATCAAGTCTGATGGGTTCCCAACCTATCACCTCGCCGCCATGTGTGATGATCACGATATGGAGATCACTCACGTGATTCGCGCCGAAGAGTGGATCTCGAGTACGCCAAAGCACGTCTTCCTCTTTCAGGCGATGGGCTGGCAAGCGCCACGGTTTGCGCACGTGCCGCTGTTACTGAACGCGGATCGTTCGAAGCTTTCTAAGCGTCAGGGAGATGTGGCGGTGGAGGACTATCTCGCTAAGGGCTACCTCCCAGAAGCGATTGTGAACTTTGTCGCGATGCTTGGCTGGAACCCAACGAGTGATCGCGAAATCTTCACCAAAGAAGAGCTCGGTTCGCTCTTCGATATCACGAAGGTCAACAAGTCCGGCGCGATCTTCAACCTTGAAAAGCTTGAATGGTTGAATGGGCAGTATCTCCGCATGATGTCGGAAGCGGAGTATCTCGCCTTGGCAGAACCAGCGCTTGCCGAAGTGGTCACCGATTCTGCGCAACGAACCCGGGCGGCGTTGCTCTTCCGAGATCGTGCGACTCGGGTGCAGCTCTTGCCTGAGCTTGTGTCGCCATGGATGACGCCTCCAGCCGCTGATGCCTCGACGCTCGTCTGGAAAACACAGACGAACGCGGAAGCGCACGAACGTCTTGCCGCCGTTCGTGCCTGGCTCGCGGATCGTGAAGAAGTGCTGTTCGGCTCGCTCGTCAATCTTGAAACGCAGACCAAAGCCTGGATTGCCGAGCGGGGCTGGGGAAATGGCGAGGTGCTCTGGCCGCTCCGCATGGCGCTTTCAGGAGCGAAGCAATCTCCAAGTCCATTTGAACTCTTGTATCTCCTCGGAAAAGCAGAAGGAGTGAACCGTATCGACGCCGCGCTCGCTTGTCTGGCATAATGGAGGCATGCAGCGCTTTCGATCGCTTGTTTCTTGGGGGCTCCTTCTCGTGGTGATTGGCACCGCTGTTTCGGCGGTGCCTTTTGCGTTGGCGCAAACGACTCCCGAGGCCCTCGTCACGGATAGCGATCCGAATCAGGAGAGCTTGAAAGACGAGATTGATACGATTCAAGCGCAGGTTCGCCTGAAAGAGCGCAACGTGAAGCAATTTGATGAGGTCATTTCCGACTACCGAGCTCGGATCGAAAAGCAATCATCCACGGCCCAAACGCTCGCCAAGCAGATAGAACTTCTTGAAATGCACGTGCTAGAGCTTGAAGCACGTATCAAGCGTTCTCGCGCAGAAGGGGAGCGCTTAGATTTAGAGTTGCAGTCGCTCGAGATCTCGATCAAGGAAGCGGAGGCATCGCTCACCCTTAGACGAGCGCTGTTGGAGCAGTCGTTGGTGCAGCTTGCGCAAAGTGATCAAGCATCGCCGCTGGTCGCCATGCTCGCAAAGGGATCGATGTCGGTATTTGTGAAGCAGCGTGAGCAGTGGCGCTCGCTCGAACAGGACCTGCATCGTTTAACCCTAGAAGCACGTACATTGAAAACGGCGCTCGAAGCAGATCGTGCCAAGCAAGAGGAGGCAAAGAAAGCCCAAGAACGTGAACTTGTGGCGCTGGGCGAAGCCGAGGAAGAGCTTGAAGAAGAACGTGCCGCCAAAACAAGCTTGCTCGCAGAAACGCGCGGTCGCGAAGAGGAGTTTCGTCGCATCGTTGCGGACCTCAAGCGCGATCAAGCATCAGAAGCGGACATGCTTGAATCGCTGCGATCACGGTTGCAGAACAAGCTCGATAGCGCCGACGAGATTCTTGCTCGCGGGGATATTTTGTTGCAGTGGCCGGTTCCAACGCGACGCGGTGTGTCCGCTCATTTTCATGACCCAACCTATCCATTTAGGCACTTGTTTGAGCACTCAGGAACGGATATCCCGGTGCCGGTGGGAACGCCGGTGCGTGCGGCGGCAGGGGGGTATGTGGCCTGGAACCGTACGGGTCGTCAGTATGGAAATTATGCGATGATTATTCATCCGAATGGGATCGCGACGGTGTATGCGCACTTGTCGGCGTTTGCCGCCAAGCCTGATACGTACGTTGAACGTGGCGAGATCATTGGGTACTCCGGTGGTCGAGCAGGTGATCCGGGGGCAGGGCTTTCAACAGGTCCTCACTTGCACTTTGAAGTACGACAGAATGGGATTCCGGTCGATCCAGAACTGTTTTTGCCGGAGCTCTAGGATCTGTCGACAGCGTAGGGGTTCCGTGGTAGTTTTTCGCGCAGGGAGAAAGGGGCTGTGTATGGCTGCAGATCATCGGAAGTCGGATGTCGTTCCGAATGTCGTTCTCTACATCGATGCGAAGCCGGGGTACGTTCAACAGGCAGGGCGAGTTCTCGCTCTCGCGTCCAGGGATATCCAGTTTCTGGCGCTTTCTCTGGAAGAAGCAGAAGCGCGGCTCGCGAAGCAGGAGCTGAGCGGTGTTCGACTCGTAGTCATCTTTCTCGAGAATGCTCGAACCGACCTCGAACAGGCCACCGCTCGCGCGAGCAATCTGGTACATTACCTGCAACGGCGTCGCGGTCAGCCTGCTCTCGAGCGCTGGGTGTGTACGAAGAATTCGATGGCCTCGAATGCGTTATTACATGCGGGTTGTCAAAGGGGGTTCTTCTACCGTCCTTCAGAGCAAGACCTGGAAAACGTCGTTCGCCGCTTGACCGCTCGTTAATGGGCGGTTTTTTATAACGAAAAGCGCCCGTCTCGATCAAGCGATCAAGACGGGCGTGAGGGATCAGGTGATGGTGATGTCCCCGAAGAAGAAGTGCTCCAGGGTCGCGTAGTCACGCTCCAGGATCGCTCCGAGCACGAACCGGAAGCGCTTGCGCGTCTCCGGAGAGCGCGCCGACTCCACGCCGCTTGCGATGAGGCGGTAGAAGAGGGCGGCGTTGGCCGTCGCGATCAATGCACGGAACGAGGGCAGGTGGCCCGCATCTTGCCGGGCCCTATCCAGGGACTCGGCCCAGGAGACCATACCCTCTTTGTACGGGTAGGTGACGCCGTACTGCAGCAGCAGGTAGATGGCGTCGTAGAGACGGTAGCGGTCCCCGGCGAACTCGGGGTCCACCAGTCCCACCTCGCCGCCGGGGAGGGCGAGCCAGTTCCACGGACCGAAGTCGTGGTGTTGCAGCCGGCGCTCCTTGGAGAAGCGACCGAACATGCTGAGGGCGGACTCGGCCTCCTTCGGAGTGATCAGCCCGCGCTCGGTGCACTTGGCGAGGTTCGTCTGGAAGCGCTCCTCGAGCCAGTCGTCGCTGTAGATCACCGCCGAGAGCTCGGCGACGTCTTCTGGTGCCTGCTCGACGTCGAACTTCATCACGAAGCTCGCCATCGTGTCGAGGATGCCAGGGGGGAGATGAGGACGACCGTGTGTGGCGACGTCGACGCCTCTGGCGCAGGGGGTGCCGTGCAGATAGTCCATGGCGACGACGTCGGCGTCCTCGTAGTGATGGACCCCGACGTTCCCAGGGATCTGGATGCGTAGCTCAGGACTTGTCATCACTGACATCATCCTGGTGATGAGGGGGAGCGCCTCTCGCTCACGGGGGTCGTGGACGATACGGAGGACGGTCTGCCAGCTCGCGCGCAGGGTAGTGGCCCTGGGCGTCTGGCGAAGGAGGACGGGATCCGTGTGCCCGAGGCGCTTGGCGATCTGCAGCGCCTCGGGAGGAGGGACGTGTGCGTTCATGTTCGGGGTCTCCAGTCTGGGGGTGAGGGGGTGAAAAGGCGAAGGAACGGGTGCCATATTCTACAGGATTTTCGCTGTTTTGTCAAGAAAAGCGCTGAAGAACGTGCAAAAAAACCCTCATTCATGGCGGAAGAGGGTTTTTGGTTTATGGCGTGAGAGGTTGGGTAAGTAACTGTTCCAACTCCTCGAGGGTAGAAATGTGGACCAGGAGTGGCTTGAGACGTTTTTCGTCGGGCGTTCCCTTGAAGTACCAGGGCAGGTGTTTGCGGAGTTTCACGAGTCCTCGTTCGCCATAGCACTCGACTTGCAAGCGGGCGTGATCGAGCACGGTCTTGATGCGTTCTTCCTCGGTGGGAGG
>CALBSL010000152.1 GCA_937968025.1 uncultured bacterium | reverse complement strand
AGCCCGGTTAACACGTCTCCCTGTCACGGAGAAGACCGAGGGTTCGAATCCCTTCTGACCCGCCATACAAAATCACCGCTCATCCGAGTGGTGATTTTGTTTAGGCTATGGTTTTGATGGCTACCCCTCGCGCTTCTCCACGAAATACAGCATCGCATCGCTGAAGACCTTCGCGAGTCCCGTTCGATAGTTCTCGTAGTAGGCAGTGAATCGCGGATCCTCAACGTACATCTTTGCGAGTCCACGATACATCTCAACATTCGGCTCGTACCACGCACTCAGCGACTGAAAATGCTGGGCGATAAGCACCTGAAACTCGGGACTCGTTGCCCCCGCCTCCATGGTAGCGGCCACTTTTTTCATGAAGAGGTCAGAATCCTGTTTATACTTTTCCATGTCGGCCTTGGTCATTTTGGAGGCGCGCTCCATGGACTGCTTGTAGGCTTCCGTCTGACCCCAGCGCTCCTTCACTTCATTCGCATACTGTTTAACGGTCTCTTCACCGAAGGCGTCGTAGACCTCTTGCACGTCATGCTCGTTCATAGGGTGTGATTGGGTAAGTTTATGAATCGTGTGATCGATGGTTTTCAGCAACTTGGAAAGTCGCTGCTTTTTCAACTCCAACATCCTGCGCTGATCTTGTAGCGCCTGGCACAGATCAAAATCAGACGCTGTCACAATCCGCTTCATGTCTTCAAGCGAAAAATCCAGCTCGCGGAAAAACAGAATCTGCTGCAATACCAACGCCTCTCGTTCGGTATAGAGCCGGTACCCATTCTTCTGAATGGAAGCGGGCTTGAGGAGCCCGATCTGATCGTAGTAGTGGAGCGTGCGCACGCTCACTCCCGCGACTTTCGCTAAAGCGTTGACGGTGTACTGCATAGTGGCGGCAAAGCTCGATCTGAACCTTGCCATTTCGTAGAGTAAACTATGACGCTAGGTGAGGGTCAAGAGCCGCAGCAGTGCGTATATACACTCCTCATGCTAACGTGTTTGCCATTCCCCATCTATGACCTTCACCATCTGCGGCAGCATCGCCTTCTATCCCACCATGCAACAGATCCAACATGACCTTGAAGCAAATGGTCACCGGGTGCTCATCCCTGAACTCACCCTCCCCCTCCCTGCGCAGTACGGCGGTGAACGAGCGCTCAATTTTGATGCATTCGTACAAGAACACGGAGGATTCGCCACTTTTCCGCCAGAGCATGAATTGTGGCGGCACAAGGGCACTGCTATTCAGGAGCATTTTGCCAAAATCATGAACTGCGACGCCCTTCTGATCGTGAATGAACGAAAAGGAGACGTAGATGGCTACGTTGGAGGTAATACCCTCATCGAGATGGGTGTTGGGTTCTTTCTCAAAAAATCACTCTACCTTCTCCATCAACCGTCCCCCGCCCTTCGGTGCCTAGCAGAAGTATACGGGATGTCGCCAACCGTGCTCAACGGTGATCTTTCACGACTTCCTCCTACGATCAGCGGCTGAGATTTGGTCTGTTCTAGCTCTTCGCTGTGCGTCATGGTAGGGTTTCTGGGAAATCCCTATGCGCGTGCTCACCCTTAGCCAGGATGGACGAGAACTTCTCACTCCTAACTCAGCACTGTCCCAGCGCTTTGTTCAGTACGGTGAACTCGTGGACCGCTTTGATGTCGTGTATCCCGACACCGAAGATCGCGTCATCCAACTCACAGACCATGTAACCCTGTATGGACTCCGAGCCCGCACGAAGGCTGAGTATTTCTTTCGACTGTTTCGAGCGGTGCCATTGCTCCAGAAAAAAACACGCTACAACGTCGTATCGACGCCCGAACCGTACTTTCTTGGCTTCATCGCGAATCTGTTCGCGCGATGGTCTCATTTTGGCGTTGAACTCCAAATTCATGGCTTTGAAAAATGGCGTGGGATTCGTCCTTGGCTTGCTCGGCTCAATCTCCGCCACGCCACACACGTCCGAGTCGTAAGCCAACGCCTGGCAAACATGCTCGTCACCGCTTTTCACATTCCCGCTTCGCGCATTTCTGTATTTCCCATCTTTATTGATCCAAGTCGCTTCCTTCCCCTTGCGGAGCGACGCACCACCGAAGCTCATATTCCATTTACGTTCGTGACCGTGAGCCGTTTAGTCCCCGTGAAACGGATAGAACTCCAGCTTCAGGCCCTGGCCGAAATCCGCAAGTACCACGAGGCACAGCTAGTGATTGTAGGCGATGGACCGTCACGCTCTGCCCTTGAAACAACCGTGACCGATCTCCAACTCGGCACAGCCGTACGGTTTTGTGGAGCACAAACGGATATCAACCCCTTCCTTGCTGAAGCGGACGCATTCTTACTCACCTCAGCTGCAGAGGGGTACGGAATTGCCCCCATTGAAGCCGCCTGTTCCGGCCTTCCGGTGATCATGACCGACGTTGGCTGTGCAAACGAGCTCATTCTTGATGGAATTCATGGGTTCATCATCCCCGTAGACACGCCCCTAACCGCCCTTGTACGGGCCATGCGTCGGATGATCGAAGAACCAGCGACCCGCGCTGAGATGCGAATCAACGGAGCGGCACTCGTCCACCAGCTGCCATCACACACGGATACGCTTCGCGCCTACGCTCAATCCTGGGAACGTTCTCGGCAAGCATAAATCGAGACCCGCTCCTACCTAGACGCTCTGCTCGTGAATCGCTCATCTGCTTGCATGAATTTCACCAGCGATAACAGAGCAACATTTTTCACGATGTACTGTCCGATCAAGGTCGGGACAAACGTTGCCTGCCATGTAATCGACGGCAGAATAAGCAAAGGCAGAGCGGTGGCGAGAATATGGAGCACAAACAAGCGTACAACCCAAGGACGCGGTCCGATGAGAAGAAATGCTACACCAATCGCCACTTCAAAGGCTCCGAACAGCTCGACGAAGGATGGTGCGGAAAGCCCCGTCCACGGAGTGATCGCCTGAAAAAGCTCCGTCACCAGCTCTTCTGCCGGACTGTATCCAGCCATCTTTAACACACCAAACCACGCATAGATCACGAATAAAGCCAATCGACCCGACCACAGCGCTGATGCGTTCATATATCATCAGTATACTCCTCTCCGAACAAAAAAGCGCCCATGGCGCTTTTTTGGATTACTTCTGTGCTCCTGCCTGCTGGATCAACTCTTTCAACCCGCCTGGACCGTCGTAAGGGATGGCTCCGCTGGCGAGCTTGCCGTTGACGAAGGTTGCTGGCGTTCCTTCGACACCGAAGGTGCTGCCCTCGTTGAAATCGGTGTTGACGCGATCGGCCATTTCACCGCTGTCGAGACAGGTGTTGAACTTGCCTTGGTCGAGCCCGATGTCCTTCGCAAACTGCTTCATGCTATCAACCGTGAAGGTATCTGCCGCGATCAACTTGTCGTGCATGGCCCAAAATTTGTCGTTTCCGCCAATTTTTGCGGCACATTCACTTGCTTCACCTGCTTTCTGCGCGTTTGGATGAAGAGAGCGGAGCGGAAAGTGACGATAGACGATCCGAACGTCATTTGGGAAGTCCTTAAGCGCCTGCATAAGTGATGGAGCAAATCGCTTGCAGAATGGACATTCGAAGTCGGAATATTCGATCAAGGTGACCTTGGCGTTCTTTGCCCCCTTAATGTGGTCACTCGACGTCACTTCCTTTACAGGAGCGTAGTTCGATGGAGTTGGAGCCGATGGCGTTGGTGCCGCGCCCGTACCGGTGTTTGTCGCCACTGTGGTGACCGTCGAAGCACCCTTAATCACTCCTCCGACAACGAGTCCGAGACCCATAGTGGAAGAAACGGCGATGCCGAGGAACAACCCCATGAAGAACATGACTTTTGGACTTCCGTCCCAGAACCCTTGTTGACGTGCGCTATCCATACGTTGATTGTTGGTAAAGAAAAAGCTACAGAATGAACTCGTACCCCTCTAGTGTACGAACGATACCGCCTTGCGGCAACGTCTGCGTCAAGGCTGAGTCGACGACGCCTGCTCACGAATCACCTGGTTTAACACCGAACGCCACTGCGCTTCAGAACGAACTTGCGCCTGACGATCATTCACGTAGAAGGTTGGTGTGGCATTCACCCCATTCGCCTCACCTTCTGCGACACCTTCAAGCACCTTGGCGTCGAACTGGCGGTCGTCGTAGCATTTGACGAAATCTCCTTCGTTCAACCCCAATTCACGAGCAAACTGCACAAATCGATCTTTTGTTGAGCGTTCTGGCGACCATCCTTCTTGCGTTTCGAACACGCGATCATGATACTCCCAGAATTTCCCTTGCGCTTCAGCACAACGTGCCGCATTCGCCGCAAGTCGCGCGTTTGGATGGATCGTCATGAGAGGAAAATCTTTCCAGACGAACTTCACACGATCTTGGAACTCTTGAATGATGGCCTTGAGCGCTGGCTCAGAAGCCTTACAGGCTGGACATTGAAAATCGGAGTACATTCGTACCACCACGGACGCGTCTGCCTTTCCAACGAACGGAGCGTTGGCGTCGTTGAATCGCACCTGTCCATCAGGAGAGACCCCGCCACTTGGCGCCTTCAACAGCGCAAATACCAATCCACCGAAGAGCACTACGGTCGCCGCGATAATGACGGCGATAAGTTTGTGTTGGGAAGTAAGAGCCATACGAGAAAACTATAAAGGTCACGACCCAGCCGTTCAAGCGGTTTTGTCAATACGTTCACCCTGCATTGATCGCATCCTCCATAACCAAGCACCGCCCAGACACAGAAAGACGCCGCCCGCGATTTGCGCCGGAGTGACGCCAAAATACCGCGCATCCACCACTCGCCACTGGTCAAGAAGTAATCGAGACGCCCCTTCGAGCACTAAGAACAGCGCCACCCAAAATCCTGGCGGACGAGGTTTTCGATTGAGGACGAGGAATACCGCCCCCATACCAAATCCCACCAACGACAGATACAGCCCCAGATCATGACGAACTTGACCATCGGGGTACTCAACACCAAGTCGTGCATGTGTGAGCGTTCCAGGATGATCGTGGATCAAAAAACATCCGATGCGACCCACGCCACACCCCCATGGCACACCCCAAATGAGGGCATCCGCATACGAAATCCAGGACAAGGCTTTTTTCTGCACGTACCAGGCAAAAACCGCTGCCGCCCCCAGAAACCCGCCTGTAATCGCATACCCCGGCTCGCGAGGATCAATCGCCTTCCATGGATGCTCAAGATAAAATCCCGGCTCGTAGACAACGACATGAAACACTCGTGCACCAACCATGGCAGCGACAAAAATCCAGCTCGCCACGGTGATGATATGATCAGAAGACAACCCAAACCGCTTGGCGCGACGTGCCGCGATCCATGTCCCCAGTAAAAACCCAGCTGCTACAAACGTTCCCCATACTTGAATCGTGAGGCCGGCGATCTCTATCGTTTCTCGTCCGACGTACGGAATCATAATGCCTGAAACGAGCGCAATACCGCCTCAAATGCCTGCAGTGCCTCACGAACCTGGCGTTCGCTTAAGGAAAAATGCGCTTCGTGAACCAACTGATTGCGCCAGCGATGCGCGTTCCACATCTGCTTAATGGCCGGGTGCTGATATTCAGCCACCTTCAGTCGTTCGGCCATCGTCTCACCTGGAAATCCACGTTTGCGCAGCACCGTATCAACGAGCTTATCGGCTTCGATCATAGCGAGTTTGCGACCTGGTGCACCACCCTGTTTCGCGAGCTGCGTGAGTTCCTCCCAAGCCTTCTGAAATCGTTTTCGCTCAGCGGCTTCCCAGTTTGAGGTGCCGTGAGATCCCGCCCGACGAATAAACCAAACGCCCACTGCCAGCGCCACCACAAGCACAAGCAAGAACAGCATGCCTACTCCCCCGCCCGCCTGATCTTGGACGAGCGGCGACGTCGGAGCATTGGTATCAAAGAGCAATTGAAAGATCATAGCAGCTAGACTCGCTCGTAAGCGTGGGCGTAAGAGAGCAAACGACCATCATCAAACCGACGACCAATCAACTGAATACCGATCGGAAGATTCGTTGCTGGCTCGCGTCCGCAAGGAATGGAAATAGCCGGAACCCCTGCGACGTTGATGCCCACGGTAAACACGTCTTCAAGATACATGGCGAGCGGGTCGTTGAGCTTTTCCCCAATCTTGAACGCGGTTGTCGGGGCGGTTGGCGTCACTAACAGATCGACCTCTTGCAGCAAGCCATCGTAAGCTGAGGCGATCAAGCGACGCACCCGGCGCGCCTGGCGGTAGTACGCATCAACATAGCCTTTTGAGAGCGTATACGTTCCCAGCAGGATACGTCGACGAACTTCGTCTCCAAGTCCCTCGCCACGCGACAACGCATAGGTTTGAGCGAGTGTTTCGCCGCCTCGGCGATCGCCGAAACGTATACCGTCGAGCCGTGAAAGGTTGGCTGAGATCTCTGCCGGCACGAGCACGTAGTACACGGCGAGCGCTTCGTCAGCGTACGGCAAGTCCACTTCGCGCACCTCGGCGCCGAGTGCTCGAAGCGCTTCAACCGCCTGCTCCGTTGCAAATCGCACGGCTGGCGAAAGCCCAGGAGCAGCCCACGCTTGGCGAGGCAACCCGATTCTCACACCACGGAGCGAGGCGTCTTTCGTGAATGGCGACACAGTGGCAGTGGTCGTGGTGAGATCCGCCGGATCTGGTCCACGCAACACGTT
>CALBSL010000151.1 GCA_937968025.1 uncultured bacterium | reverse complement strand
GGAACAAGCTTTGCGGCGAATGCGCTCGCTGTTGCTGAGATGCACTTGACGAAGGCGACGTTGGCCTACGAGAAAACGGTGCAAGCGTTTATTTGTCCGTCTCAATTCATGCGCGACAAGATGGTGGAATGGGGTGAGCCAGCGAGTAAAATGGTGGTTGCACCGAATCCCACAAGCATGCCGGCAGAACCGGTGACGGGTGGTGGGGGGTATGTACTTTCGATTGGACGTTTATCGCCGGAAAAGGGGGTTGATCTCCTGATTCGTGGGATTGCACCTGTACCGCTGCTGCCGCTGCTGATCATTGGTCGAGGGCCTGAAGAAGCTCGGCTGAAGGCGCTAGCGAATGAGCTCGGCGCCTCTCACGTGCAATTTTTAGGGTTTAAGCATCCGAGCGAGTTGGCGACGTATCGAGCTCGTGCGGAGGCAATGCTGCTCGGCACGAAGATGTATGAAAATGCCTCGGGCGTTATTCTTGAAGGGTTGGCGAGTGGTCTGCCATGTTTTGCGACGAACGTCGGGGGGAATCCAGAACTCATCCAGCATGGTGAGACGGGATGGCTCCTGCCCGCGGATGATCCCGCGGCGTGGACAGAGGCGTTTCGCGCGTTTCAACAGTTATCACCAGCACGGCGACGAGAGATGGGAGAGAAGGGGCGAGCGTTTATCAACGCGGGACGAACGTGGGGGCGGCATCTGTCGAAGATTGACGCGATCTATCAGAGCGTACAACCGAAAGAAAAAACCCCTCTGGGTGAGGAGTCATAGCCGGGTCAGTGGCCACTCATCAGTGACATCGCGCGGATAGGAATGGAAGAGCCGAGCAGAGAACATGTCACACATGTGGCAGAACGCCGCCAGCTCGTTCATCACGCGCCGGTCACCCCGATAGTCCTGCATTTCGCCCTCGACGTACTTGAGGGCGTTTTGCTGCGCATCGGTGAAGGTGAAGCCGTGCTTGGCGAAGAGCTCGGTTCGGAACGCGTGCTGCCCCGCCTTGGTGGTGAACCGTCCGCTCACGACGCGCTTGCCATCTGGGGTACGTTCGTACTTCCAGGGCTTCTCTGCATCATGCAGAAAGAGCACGAGCAGCGCATCAGAGAGCGTGAAGGGTAGCGGCCGACCGATGATTCGGAGGGCATGGTGGAGAAACCGCGCGAAGTTCATGACCTCGCTCACGTGATCGAGATACCCGCCCTCCCAGGCTTGGTGGTTGTAGGTGGAGCCATAGGCGAGTCGGAGTCGGTCCAGATGCTCTTCGAGAAACGCTCGGCATCTGGATCTATTCGGTTCATCGATGAGCTCGATGAGGGCGCGGATCTCGAGCCGATGCGTTGCAGGATGGAGGTACTGAAGAATGAACAGTCTGAGGCGTTCGAGGAATCGGGGATCGTTCACGGCGGTCTCCTTGCTTCGAGCCAGAGGCATCTTGAGAGCGGAGCAGGATCGATGTCAAGTGGTTTATCTATAAAATCAACATCGCATCACCGAAGGAGTAGAAACGATACTCGTGCTCGATGGCGTGCTGGTACGCTTGTTTGATGGTCTCGATTCCGGCGAGGGCGCTCACGAGCACCATAAGCGTTGATTTTGGTAAGTGGAAGTTCGTTATTAGTCCATCGATGACACGAAACGAGTAGCCAGGGGTAATGAAGAGGCTTGTCCAGCCGCTCCAGGATTCGAGAGGCGTCTGCTTGGCAGCAGCCGATTCTAACGCACGAGTGGCGGTTGTTCCAACGGCGATAACGCGGTGCCCAGCCGCTTTCGTGTTGTGAATGGCTTGTACGGTGTCTGCTGGTACATGTCCCCATTCTTCGTGCATGACATGATCAGTAAGCGCGCCATCATTCATGGGACGAAACGTGCCGATCCCAACATGCAACGTCACGAATGCTCGTTTGATTCCGCGTGCATCAAGCTGTGCGAGAAGGTCTTCCGTGAAATGAAAACCAGCCGTTGGCGCGGCCACGGAGCCGGTGGTTTTTGCGTACACGGTTTGATAGCCGGATTTGGTGGCTTCTGTCGCGCGGACATAGGGCGGTGTTGGCACATCGCCGTAGGTGTCGCTGTAGGCAAAAAAGGCTTCGGTGGATTCTGTGAGCCGAATTGTTACCGTTCCACCGATCGGATCTTTTGATTCAATGGTAGCACTCCAGCCACCATCGAGGGTGATCACGTCGCCTGGTTGAAGGCGCTTTGACGGTTTTGCGAGCACCTCCCAGCGATGCGTATCAAGAGGTTTATGAAAGAGGAGTTCAATCCTCGCACCTGTTGCTTTTGTCGCAAAAAATCTCGCTTTGAATACTTTACTATCGTTGAAGATGAGCAAATCTCCCGGTTGAAGGAGCGACGGAAGATCGTACACGTGTTGATCGTTCAGCGTCCCCTGTGTTCGATGCACGCAAAGCAGCTTCGCATGATCACGAGGCTCAATAGAGTGGTGGGCGATTCGTTCTGGCGGAAGGTGATACTCGAAGAGGGAGGTGTCCATGCCGGGATCCTACTGAAGTGCGGAGCGATAATCAAGGGTTTTGGATAGATGATGGTGAACTGGCGATCGATGAAAAATATGGAGAGAAAAAAACTCACCCGGCAGTTACGCTGGGTGAGTGAGGGGTATTTGGGCTCTGGGAGTTATTCTTGTATTGCCGGATACTTCTTTTTGAATGCTTCCGAGAGGGTGCAACCTTCCATGTCGCACGGTGGTTGCCAAAATCCATAGGCTCTCTCACGGTTTCCAAAGAGAAACTCCTCGGTTCCACCGCAAGCAAAACCGTTACCGCAGAAAATGGCGGTAACGACATAGGGCATACCGACGGACGCAGGCACTTCAATGTAGAGGGAAACGGGTCCGCCCCCCGTTTCCTTGTAGTAATCGATGAATGGGTTGATCAGCTTCTCCTGAAGTCTTGCTTTTTCTGCAAGGCCTTCAGCGGTGTTGTTCAAGAGTCCCGGACGGCCAAAAGCGACGACCGGAAGTTGAATGGCGCTCGGAGTATTTGCCTGGGTGTTCGTTGTTGGCTCGGGCGTGGTGACGCTGTTCCCGCCACGCGCCGAGAGCGCCTCAACGCTCGAGGTGAGCTGGGCAAGCGTGGTAGTTGCGTTTTGGAGTCGTGTTGATTGATGCTGAATAACAATACCCATGCCAACGAATCCGCAGGTGGCGAGTATGAGCACCGCCCATTTTCCTAATGAGTTGTTCATGGTTCTTCGTAATGTGAATACAGAGCGAGTATAGCATGTGCGCTGTGATTGGACACGTTGCAAGCCGCAACTCGAAGACGAAGTGTCCGCCTGCTGGTTGGATCGATCAACTATTGACAAAAACCCACATTTCTCCTACAATTCATACCAATCATATCCACTATGAAATCCTCTAAAACGTCCAAGAAACCGGCGCTTGATGATGGCTGTCAGTTGATCGGCTCCACGACGGTGGGCGAGCGAGGACAGATCGTCATCCCAAAGACTATTCGTGATAGACTGAAGATGAAATCTGGCACGCAGGTGATGGTGATGCAGCACGGTGATAGTCCGATCATGGTACTCCCGATTGAACAAATGCAAGAAATGATCAAGCAGATGTCCGCTCGTGTCGCGCAATTTACTGGAAAATCAAAACGCTCTACTCGTTAACCTCTTACTATGAATTTCTCTTCTGTACGTGAATGGCTTCGAAAAACCTGGGTACGCGTTGGAATCGTCGTGGTGGCGATCGTCGCACTATTCGCGATTTTTGGCGGTGGTGATAAAGGACCATTTTATGATACGCAACCCGTTGAACAGGGAACGTTGCGTCAGACCGTTGAAGTGACGGGCGAAACAAAGCCGCAAACCCGGATCGATCTTTCCTTTAAAACGAGCGGGAAGCTCGAGTCATTGAATGTGATCGTCGGTCAAGAGGTGAAGCAGGGCGATGTGCTCGCCACCCTTGATGCGCAAGAAGCTACGTTTGCCATGCGTCGTGCCGCTGCGACGCTCGCACAGATGCAGGCGAACCTCGCCGCACGTCAGGCGCAAGACAGCCCACAAGCGATTCAAATCGCAGAAGCGCAGCGTGACCAGGCAAAGGCAGGGCTTGAAAAGGCCGTCTCCGATCTTGAACAGGTAAAGGTGACGGCGTCTGAGCAGGTTCGTGTCTCGACGATCGCCCTGGATACGGCGCGCGCCAACTTGGCGAACTCAGGTTCTGGGGTTGATATTGGGGTGGAAACGAGCATCGCTTCGCTTCGATCCTCCCTTGTTTCAGCAAACGCTTCGATGAGTTCAGCGCTCGCAGAAGCGGACGCGGTTCTCGGTGTCGAAAACTCCGGTGCCAATGACCTCTTCGAATCCGTACTCGGGATTTATAACCGTGCATCGTTGACGAAGGCACAAGGCATGTTCGTAGCGGTTCGTTCTGCTCAGCGCCGAGCCGAATCGTTGACGCGACAGCTTTCGTCGAACTCCACGTCGGCAGAAGTGCTGGCAGCTGGACAAGCGACGGTTGAAGCGCTGCAACAGGTGTCCTGGTTGCTCGATGAAACGCAGACGGTACTCACGAATTCCGGAACGAACACAGCGCTTTCCATCACTGAGCTCACCACCAAGCGTTCCACGATTCAGTCGTTGCGCACGTCCATCTCTACTCAGTACGGTACCCTTTCCGCATCCGTCCAAGGCTTGCAGACGTCTGAAAATACTCGTACGACGACTCGCGCCCAGCTTGAGAACGCCGTGAAAACGGCCGAGGCGAACCTTGCTATTGCTCGTGCAAACGAACGCAGCCAGGTGAAGAGCGCAGAAACGGCTATCGAAGTGCAGCGCGCGACGCTCGCTTCGGCTGAGGCGACGCTGTCACAGCGCAAAACCCCTGCTCGCGCGGTAGACCTTCAGGTGTTGCGAACGCAGGTTCAGGATGCGCAGATCGCCTATGAACAAGCGGTGCAGCGCGTCGCGGATACCGAGCTTCGTGCTCCGGTTGAGGGGGTGATCACCGAAGTCATTCCTTCAAGTGGTGAACAGATCGCGCAGAACGGAAAAATTATGGGACTCGTGGTGACGGGGGCGTTCACGGTGGAAGCCTCTGTACCAGAAGCAGATATCGCAAAATTCGTGGTTGATCAACGCGCTGAAACCACGCTTGACGCGTTCGGTGATGATACGAAGTTCGCTTCTCGCGTGCTCAGTATCGAACCAGATCGTATCAAGATTCAAGATGCGGTGTTTTACAAGGTGGCAATCGCCATCGACCCAACCGATAAGCCAATCAAGCCAGGCATGACCGCAAACGTTATTGTCACGACCGCGGAAGTCGCGGATGCGTTGAGCATTCCGGTTCGCGCGGTGCGGACGGTAGACGGAGTTCGTCGCGTGCGTGTGCTTGAGCAAGAAGAGGTTCGTGAAAAGGTGATCGAAACCGGTCTTCGTGCCGATGATGGAAAAATCCAAGTTACGTCAGGCTTGAGCGCTGGTGAGCAGGTGATTACGGCAGAGCTCACCGCGGATGAATTCAAGGCACGTCAAATGGAACAACTCCAAAAATAATGAACGAGCGCCCTCACCGGCGCTCCTTCTCGTTCTCTTATGAAAAAACCCATCGTACAGATACAGGGACTGACGAAAGCCTACGAAAATGACGGGGTGATCACCGAGGTGTTGCACGGGATTGATTTCGAGATTCCAGAAGGGCAATTCGTCTCGATCATGGGACCTTCAGGGTCCGGAAAATCGACGTTGATGCACATCCTTGGATTTTTGGATGTGCTCTCCAAAGGGAAATACCTCTTTGAAGGCCGCGATGTCTCAAAGCTGAGTGAGGATGAGCTTGCGATCGCGCGCGGAGAAAAGGTGGGATTTATTTTCCAGGCCTTTAACCTGCTCCCAAAAACTTCTGTGCTTGAGAACGTGAAGCTTCCACTGTTGTATTCTGATGTCTCACTCGCTAAACGAGAAATCATGGCAAAAGAAGCCATTGAAATCGTGGGGCTTGGTCATCGCATGTACAACCTGTCCAACCAACTTTCAGGTGGAGAACGTCAACGTGTTGCGATTGCTCGAGCGCTGATTCGCAAGCCGCCAGTGATTTTTGCTGATGAACCAACGGGTAACCTCGATTCAAAGTCTGGGGCACAAGTCATGAAAATCTTGCAGAACTTGAATATTGAGCAGAAGCACACCATCGTGCTTGTGACGCACGAAACGTACACATCTGAGCATGCCGAACGCATCATTCGTGTGAAAGATGGGCTGATTGATTCCGACGAACCGGTGAAGCATCGCCGACTGGCGAGCTCTTCGGATCTCATGAAATAACTATGTTCGTCCGAGATCTTCTTCGGAGTTCATTTGAGAGTTTGCGTCGTACTAAAAGCCGCTCAGCGCTGACAATGATTGGGATTGTGATCGGTATCTTGTCCGTGATTTTAATGCTCTCTATCGGGCAAGCGGCTGAGCGCTACATTCTCTCGCAGATTTCTGCACTGGGTTCTGATATCGTCTTCGTGAATAATGGCTCAAAAGAACGCGAGGGCGAACCATCGCTCTTCGTGAAGCAGTCGCTGGCTGAAAAAGATGTTCGTCGTATTCGTCAGCAAGCGTGGGTGACGCAGGTAGCGGGGAAGCTGTTGCAGAGCGATCGTATTGCTGGTGAAGGGATTGAAGTGTGGGCACAGGTTGTTGGAACGACGGCAGATGAACAGGTATTGAGTGATATTCGACCGGTGAAAGGGATCTTCTTTTCTTCCGCAGCTGTTGATAGTCGTTCGCGCGAAGCGGTGCTCGGATATGAAATCGCTGATACGCTCTATGGATTCAATGATCCCATCGGGAGAACGGTCAAAATCAATAATGTAAGCTATCGCGTCGTGGGCGTGATTGGTAAAGAGGGAAGCAAGAGTTTTCAAAACCTCGATAAACAGGTCTACATTCCATTTACCGCGGCCCTCGATACCTATAATCGACGGTATTTGTCTTCGATTGCGGTCAAAACAACGCTCCCCGTGAACGATGCGAAAGGTCGTCTGACGGAGGTCATGCGCGACAGCCACAATATCGATAATCCGGACGACGATGCAAAAAAAGATGATTTTAACGTGACCACGCAAGAAGATGCGGTGAAAAGTGCCAGCCAGATCACCGATATTTTGAAGATTCTCTTGATTTCGATCGCTGCCATTTCGTTGCTAGTGGGTGGGATCGGTATCATGAATATCATGTATGTCTCGGTGACGGAGCGTATTAAAGAAATCGGACTTCGGAAATCCATTGGAGCGCGTGAGGCGGACATTCTGAACCAGTTTCTCCTCGAAGCGATCGTTCTGACGACCTTGGGCGGGGTGATTGGTTCGGTGCTTGGTATTGGTCTGTCTTGGGTAGCGATTCAAGCGATTAACTCGTTCCAGAGCGGCTGGACGTTTGCGGTGTCGTGGAGTTCGGTAGCGCTGAGTATCGGAGTGTCCGGGGCGATTGGCCTGGTGTTCGGGTATTTCCCTGCTCGTAAGGCGGCTAAATTACGTCCGATAGAAGCCTTGCGCTTTGAATAGTATGCGATTTCGCGATATAGCTCTGATCTCGTATCGAGCGCTCCTCATCAATAAAGCTCGTTCAACCCTCACGATGCTCGGTATTGTGATTGGTATCATGTCGGTGATTCTGATGCTTGGCGTCGGACAGGCGGCACAGCGATACCTCCTCTCGCAGGTGGCATCGTTTGGAAGTGACCTTGTGTTTATTGCCAACGGGTCCGAGGAAGAGGAACGAGGCGGGCCACCGAGTGACGCCGTGAAACAGGTGCTCACGGAAGAGGATTACGAAGACATTCGAGCGTTCCCATGGGTCGCGGCCGTAAACCCTTCGGTGATCACGACGGACCTGCTTTCCTATGGAGGAGTTGATCGTTTTGCGAGCGTGAATGGGAGCTCGCAGGACGAAGCCCGGATTTTTAACCTTGAAGTAGAAGAAGGTCGATTTCTCGAACAGGCGGACTTGGATAGTCGTGCTCGTGTTGTGGTGCTCGGGAAAGATGTGGCGACAGGGATGTT
>CALBSL010000150.1 GCA_937968025.1 uncultured bacterium | reverse complement strand
AAGACACTCTTTCCCTACACGACGCTCTTCCGATCTTGATGTAGCGAGCGCGCCTGTCATGGCCGCCTTGCATAAAAGCAAGGCTGGTACGCCAACCATGGGTGGACTCGCTATGTGGGGTATCGTCATGCTATTAGCCGTATTCTTTGCCGAATCCTGTCAGTTGGCGGGAGAAGGAACGACCTGGTGTCAAATTTCTTTTTTATCCCGTGGACAAACCTGGCTCCCTCTTGGGCTCATGTTTGCCGCGGCTCTCATCGGTTTATTGGATGACTATTGGAACGTGCGTCGTCTAGGTCCTCGTGGAGGCGGGTTACGCAAACGTCATCGCATTTTTTCCTATACCTTCATCGCCGTCGTGGGCGCATGGTGGTTTTATACGAAGCTTGGGTGGGATCAGCTCCATATTCCTTTTGTGGGGACCTATAATATTGGTTGGTGGTATGTGCCCTTTTTTATCTTGACGATTGTTTCGACGTCTTTATCGGTGAATGAAACAGATGGGTTAGATGGGTTAGCCGGGGGAGGAATGTTAGCCGCCTTCGGGGCGTATGCGGTGATTGCCTGGGCGCAAGGACGTACGGATCTAGCTACCATGTGTGCAGCGATTATTGGTACCTTATTGGGATTTTTATGGTTTAATGTTAATCCCGCTGCCATTATGATGGGGGATACGGGCGCCATGTCTTTAGGAACCGTATTAGGGGTGGTTGCTCTTATGACGAATCAACCGCTCTTACTAGTTATCATCGGTCTGCCGTTTGTGCTTGAGAGTTTGTCCGTGTTGGTACAAGTGATGAGTAAAAAACTACGTAAAGGTAAAAAGATTTTTCAGAGCACACCTATCCATCACCACTTTGAGGCTATCGGTTGGACAGAGCCGCAGATCGTGATGCGTTTCTGGCTTATCTCGTTGGTGTGTGCCGGTGTTGGTTCGGTCATGGGATTGATTGATAGAATATAATGACGCATGCGTGCTCTTGATCGTTTTCGTTCCTTAGATCCCGTGATTCTTTGGCTCACGCTGGGGTTACTTGTATTTGGTCTCATCATGCTATGGTCAGCCACGGGGCCAGTAGCAATTGCGCGCACTGATTCAAGTCTCTTTTTCGTCAAACGGCAGTTGATAAACGGTATTATCCCTGGGCTCGTATTATTTTTTGCTCTGAGCATTATTGATTATCGTGTCTGGAGACCACTGGCGCTGTTCGCCATGATCGGCAGTTTGATACTCTTGTTACTGGTGTTTATTCCCGGCATTGGTATTGAGTTAGGTGGTGCCCGTGGATGGATTCATTTCGGGTCTGTCACCTTGCAGCCCAGCGAATTGGTGAAGCTCAGCTTTTTAATTTACTTGTCAGCTTGGCTTGCGAGTCGTGAAGGTCAGCGTGAACAGCATACGCTAGAAAATGGACTCGTGCCCTTCTTGGCAGCCTTGGGTTCCGTGGTGCTACTCATCGTTATGCAACCTGATACGGGCTCCATGTCTATCATCGTGCTCATGTCGTTGTTTGTCTATTTTTTGTCTGGAGCTCCACTGAAATGGTTCGTGAGCCTATCGGTGCTGGGAGCGGGTCTTTTAACCCTCCTTATCCGTCATTCGCAATATCGTGCCGCGCGTTTTATGGCTTTTTTACACCCAGAACTTGATCCACTCGGAGTTGGATACCATATAAATCAAGCCATTCTGGCGATTGGATCAGGGGGCTGGTTTGGACTGGGATATGGACATTCTCGACA
>CALBSL010000149.1 GCA_937968025.1 uncultured bacterium | reverse complement strand
GCCTCTTCGTGTGGCGCGTCGAGTGATGGGGCATACCAGCGTTCAAACGCTAACATCACGAGCCCTCCCACCGCGAGCGCAATAACAACAACCGTAGGCGTCAAAAGATACGCCTTCACAAACGGATAGAGCAGGAGACCGATCACTGCCGTCGGGAAAAACCCCGCAAACACCCGCGTCAACACCTCAATCTTGAACCACTCACGCCAGGTATACGCCACCACCGCAAGCATCGCCCCGGACTGAATCGCGATATCAAATGTCTTGGAAAATTCCGAGGTGTTTCCGAGCAGCGCATTCGTGAGCAACAAATGCCCCGTAGAAGAAACGGGTAAAAACTCGGTCAACCCTTCAATCACCCCAATAATGACGGCGTGGAGATACGTCATATCCAGTAGGATTATGGACGAACTCCGTCAATCGCCAGCGCCTGCCATACCGCAAACGGCAGATCGATCACTGGCATTCCCGCCGCATAGGGCGCGACTTCATATTGCTGAAACAGCACACGAAGACCGGCAGGACCAAGCAGAAACGTCGTGCTCGTTGCGTACCCCAACTCCCCGCGCGCAAGCAGTGTCGGCTGCTCTGCGCGATTGGCTACGTAGGCTCGCAATATCGTCGCCTGATCTTCAAAGAGCGCATCGGTGTATTCGGAGAGGAGTCGGGAGGCGATCTGTCCGTGCAAGGTTGCGAGGGCTCGATCATCACGCACTAAGTCACGCAGTTCTTGCTGTTCGCCGGTCTGCGTATCAAATACGAACGACTGCACCACGGTCGATCCGTGTGCTCCGCCCGTGTAGGTGTACGTTTGAACGAGGATCGAAATCCATCGGCCGTATTCGACGACCGCGCTCACCCGCGAATCCCAAGAACGCTGCATCATCGATCCGCCGATCTCCGCACTGCCAAGCGCCTCGAGTTCCGACTCGAGTTCCGTCCGACACTCGCGAAGATACGCTCCCTGCGCCTGTTCAGGCGTGGACCGCGTTCCAAGGAGTGCCGAGCGCAACGTAGCGTTCATTCTGCTCGCTGCCGCCTTTTCGACCGTGCCACCAAGCTCAATCACCGGGAGTGTCAACGAATACTCACAGCCAAGCGCACGCGAGGCATCTTCCCATCGCCCCGTGGCCCGCTGAAAACGGATCGGTACACGTGAACTCGCCGTTCCCTGCATGAGCGGACGCGGCTTGGCCTCACGCAACGCTTCCGTCGAAAACCGCTGACCATCCCAGGTCGTCGTTGCCTGCGCTACCACCTCGCCGGCACCGCTGTAGGCCGCAAACACCAGCTGATCCGTCGACGTCACGACCGATCCATACACGTCGTAGAGCCGCTCACCGATCGACGCCACGCCCATCACTTGCTCATCGACCACGAGGTCCCAGCGCATGGGATTCGCTTCCCCTTCTTCACGCAGCGCGAAAAGATACGGTTGACGACGATCGCCAACAAACACCTCCTGTGTGACAGCCGGTTGTGTAGACGAAGGTGTTTCAGACGTCTTTCCCGGCATGGAAGATGACGGCGAAAGAAACGGGAGCGCTACCAACACGAGACCGATCCCTCCAAGCACGATGGCAACGGGTGATTTCATACGTGTCGCATGCTAGCACGTTTTGGACCGGCTGGCACGAGGTACACGAAGATAGGCTGCACGCTCATCTGGGGAAAACCGTTCGATGGCGTAGCGAAGCATCGTGCGCGGCATCACAGGAGTATGCACTTGCAAAAAGGCACGCAACGCCGACTCGTCTCGCTTCCCGGCTTCGCGCAACATCCAGCCCACGGCTTTATGCATCAGATCCTGCGTATCTTCGAGCAATCGTTCAGCGTAGCGAAATGTTGGCGCGCACTCGCCCTGACGCATCCAGCCAAAGGTCGCGAGGATCGCCATGCGTCGATCCCACAACCGTGTAGACGTGAGGAGTGCTGCGTACCGTGTCTGCCAGGCAGGTGTGGGAGGCACAGACCCTAAGAGCACCGGTATCGAGACATCCACCAAATCCCAGTTATTGATCCCCTCACGATGCGCGAGCGTCCATTCAGCCCAGGCCTCACGTTCGGCAAGCGTTTTCGCTCGCTTCGCTTGTTCGGTTGCAACCACCAGCGCCAAAAGACGGACTTCGTGCCACGAAGAAGCGAGAAGCGCAACCAGCTCGTCAGGGGTCAGATCGCGATACTCACGCGCGAGACGGCGCGTTTCAGGAACAGTGTACCCTAAAAACTGATCGCCCTCGCCATACTCACCCACCCCGGTACGAAAAAAGCGCTGTGCAAAGACCGCTTTTTGTTCGTGCTTCCCCGCGACCATTCGCGC
>CALBSL010000148.1 GCA_937968025.1 uncultured bacterium | reverse complement strand
AGATCTACACAGGCGAAGACACTCTTTCCCTACACGACGCTCTTCCGATCTGCATAGGCGGTCTGGTCATGGATAGTTGTCTCAATATTGTGCGACACATAAGCGCTGCCAAGGGACGAATATAGTATTATGCGACACATGTATAATGGCGCAGGTGAGGCGATAAGACGTGTTTCTGGGTAAGGAATCGTCAGGTCGGCCGATCACGTCTTAAATCGCATCAGCCAAGAGAAATCACCGTTTTTCCTAACAATATCAGTCTTTGGTCGTCACCGCTCTCTAGATGCTATACTGTAAGCGTATGACCTGTTCTCGATCATCTGTCGTTCGGACCGTGGCGCTTTTTCTGGCGTTGATGCCAACGGCTACGGCGATGGCGGCTATGTCGAGCAGTAACTATCAGGTTCCCTGGGATTCATTTGTGAGTGGCGGGCTCGAGCAAGGATCCAGTGCGCAATATCGACTACAGGATACGATCGGAGGTGGGTTTGATGGGTCGGACATGTCGAGCGCCGCCTATAGCGCTCGTGCAGGCTACCGAGCTGGAGATGAGCGACCACTATCGTTTGATATTGCCGTAGCGCCCGTGGGTGGGATTTCGGCCTTGTACAGCACGGTTTCGGTGAGTGCAAAAACGGTGACGCTTATCTCGGAGGCCGACGCGGGTTCATTTTCCGCCGGCGATAAGATTGCCGTCGTGGAAAATCGTGGCTTGAGTCAGCTGGTTCTCGTTGGCAAGGTTGTGAGTATTTCGGGAGCGGTGATCACCGTTGATCGCTTTGATGGGGATACGGGGACCGTGTCTTCGCCGGTCTCGGCGGGGTCGGGTCATGTGCTCTTGCTTTCAGGCTCAACGCTCAGTTTTGGGTCAGTCTCTGCGGCAACGGCTTCAGTAGCCACGGGATGGATTTCTGTTACGTCCGATGTTCGTTCAGGATATACGGTATACGCTGTAGCGAATGGTCGTCCCTCGACGACCTCTGGGAACGACATAGACCCGGTGACGGACGGGGCCGTGACGTTGGGGGCAGAAGAGTATGGGATCGAATACATCGGGAGTAGGGCGGCGACCACAGGAGATGTGGCCTGCACGACGACGCTCCTTGCTGTGCAATCCTCGACGAATGTCTCAGGGATACCGGCAGACCGTGTTGCGTTTAGCTATAAACTTTCCATCAACGCTGCACAAACGCAAGCAGGAACATACTCACAAGCGGTTTCATTCACACTGACACCAAACTACTAGTATGTTGCGCCGATTCGTGTTCGTGGCGGCACTCATCTTCATGTTTGTGCCGATGGCTGCCGAAGCCTTTTCCGTACAGCCGGCGGTGCAGGAGATCGAAATACGCGCCGGGGAACGTGTTCAGCAGCAAGTGACCGTCTCTAATCCCGAGAGTGACCCGGTGGAGCTATTTTTTACTGTGCAAAAGTTTGTTGCCGCCGGTGGAGGCGCTCCTCAGTTTCTTCCTCCAAGTGATACGGCGGGGCTTCCGGAATGGGTGCGTGTTTCATCCCCAAAGGTCACGCTCAAGGGTGGCGAGTCTCGCACGGTACAGGTAGACATTCGCCCACCAGCAAATGAAGTTTCTCGTGGTCATTCAGTAGCGTTGTTCGCGACCGAGGTGCCGCCTGAAGGAGGAAACGTGCAGGTGGCTAAGCGTATCGCAACGCTCTGGTTTGTGACGGTGCAGGGGCGTTCCATGGAGCCCGCGATGCCAAAATGGGAAGTGTCACTAGGCGATATTCAAGTGACGAGTTATGGGTGGAAGACGGAGGCTTCGGCGGCATGGACGATAAAAAACACTGGTGCCGCCCATGGAATAGCAGTTCTGTCATCTGAGGTGCGTGATGTAAAACATACGTTGATGGCGACCACGACGGTGATGCGGCTGTTGCCGGGTGAGGAACGCGAGGGGAGTGTTGTTGGTGTCACGCGCTGGCCGATCAACCGATTCACGTTTGAGCTTGTAGATCCTTCAGGTCAGACCTTTGTCCGACAACGCTGGGTGATCGCGATAAGCGGTTGGGCGATGTTGGTTGTTGCCTTCGTGGGCACGCCTGCTCTGATCTGGCGGTGGAGCAAACGTCGACGTCGAGGTATACTAAGTTCGTGAGATATTTGCGTTCCGCATTCGTACTGATGGTGCTCTGCACCCTTTTTGCGTATCGCACAACGAGTGCTGCGTTGCTTCCTGTCGGTACATCTGTGCGCGCTTCCTCTCAAGCGGCGGGAACACAAAGCAATTTTGATATTCGTTTTCAGATGGAGAACGGCGTATCCACCGTTCTTGATACGATAAGCGTCACTTTTGCGAGCGGCTTCTCTCTTGCGGCAATCACCCCTGCAGATATCGATCTGTTGCACGGTGCCTCATACGAAGTAAGCGAGAACATCGCTGCATCGCCTGCTGCAGGAGTTTGGGGGGCGGTTATTTCTGGACAAACGATCACGCTCACGCCGCCATCGGATGTGGGGGCGTCAGAGATCGTCGACGGTGCACCCGTGTCGATTCGGATTGGAACGAACACCGCTGACGGAACACAGCGAATCACTAACCCATCGTCCGCTGGACGATACGAGGTGAAGATTGGCGGTGGATTTGAAGGGTTCGGTGCATCGACGGTCACGATTGTCGGGGCTTCATCGGGAGGATTTAGTGTCGGATTTACGGTCCCAGCGCCTTCGACTCCATCATCTGATGCCTCCGGTGGCGGCGGGGGTGCGGCTGGTGCCGCGGGTGCGCCGGGAGCTGCAGGGCTGCCCCCAACTCCACCCACGGCGGCAGACGGGGTGACGCCACCAACAACCCCCGACGGCACAACCCCCTCTTCTCCCACGGATGGAACATCGGCCACTGATGCTGCGTCAGCGGGCGCGGCTGCTGGTTCAGCTGCGGGAACCGCGGCTGGTACGGCTGCGAGCGGAGGTTCGAGCTCGGCGGCTGCATCAGGTACCGGCTCTGCGGCGGGCGGTGCATCGGCAGGAGGCGGTGGATCCGCAGCGAGCGGTGGTACCGGAGCAGCTTCGAGTGGTGGCGGTGGTGCCATACCCTCCGTTGATGGAGGTGTCCCAGTAGTAGATATTCCCGTGATCCCGACGGCTCCCGCGAGCGGAGATCAGGGATCGGGAGACGCGACGGTCGTTGTGCCGGTAGAGCCCTCCGTCAATGATCCCGGCTCGAGCGCTCCTCGCCGAGTGTTGCGTTGGGAGGTGGGACCACTTTCCGCAGAGGTATCGCCAACGCGTCGTTTCAGAGTGTATCCAAACGAAGCGATCGTATTGCGTGCGGAAGGAATAGGCGCGGATGCCACAGCCTGGGTTGAGTTTGAGGGTTCACGATACGCCTTTACCCGCGATCAACGTGGGATGTTTGCGACCATTCAGACGGAAGCGGGATTGGGCGTGCAACGCGGTGAAGTGATTATTCGATCGTTGAGTGAACCTGAGAAACGATCGCCGCTGGAGTTAGAGGTTGTTGCTGGTTTCGAAATTGCGCTGAAGGAAGAGGATAAAACAGTCCCGTTCTCTGATGGAGAGGTGGTGCTGCAGCAGCGAATAGGCTCGCGCTGGTCTTCGCTTGGCGCTATCACGTCAGGGTCGTCGGGTGTGGTGAGGCGGTATGTTTCTGGTGGGAGGTATCGGATCGATGTAAAGAAAGATGGGTGGCGTACGGTACGTCAGGAATTGCTGGTCGAGAGCGGAGCGCTCACTGGGCGCATCGTGCTCGATCGTGACTTAGTGAGTCCACTGACAGCGGTTCAGGCAGATGCGACAACGGCCGAGAATATTGCACTTGTGGCACAGGCGACCGCTGACCTTGTTGGCCAGATCGTCGAGCAGGCGCGTACCCCCGCTGCACAAGCCGTCGCAGAGATTGCCGCACCCGCTGCGGTTGTGGCGACGGTCGGAGCCACGGCTGCTGCCGCCTCATCGTTTAATGTCTTGGCGTACTTACGATTTTTGCTTACGCAGCCCGCGCTGCTCATTCGCCGACGCCGGCGAGAAAAATGGGGATTGGTGTATAACGCCATCACCAAGCAGCCGGTTGATCTAGCGATTGTGCGCTTACTTGATGGAGCAACGGGAGCGGTAAAACAAACTCGCATTACGGATGCCCAGGGCCGTTTTGCCTTCCTGAGTCCCGCTGGAGCGTATCGATTGCAGGTGGTGAAGCCGGGGTTCGTGTTCCCCTCCGTTGCCCTTGCAGGTCAAACAATGGATATCGAGCTCGTTGACCTCTATCATGGCGAGCCGATTGAAGTGCAGGCAAGCGCCACGCTCACACCGAACATTCCTGTAGATCCAGTTGAAGCGACGGAAACGCCGGCGGCGGTACTGAAACGCCGACGCTGGAGAGTGTTCCAGCACGGCTTAAGCGTGGGAAGCTTGGGGATCGCTGGCATCGCGTATCTTTTGCAGCCGACGACGGGTATGGCGATCTTCGGCGTCATACAGATTGGGTTGTTTTTCCTCTTCCGTCGTCTCGCCGTTCCACCAAAACCCAAAAATTGGGGCATCGTCTACGACGGTCGTTCGCGCAAGCCTATCGCGAAAGCCGTTGTGCGGGTGTTTGATAAAAAATACAACAAGCTATTAGAAACGCAGGTGACTGACGGGGACGGAAAGTATGCATTTTTTGCAGGGAAGAATGTGTATTATGTCACGGCAGATGTGCCGGGATACGACCGATTCGTCTCGAATGACATTGATCTCCGGAAGGAATCACTGGCCGTGATTCGTGAACCGCTCGCACTCATTCCAAAATCGACGTAGTACATCATCGCCAGTAAGGAGAGAGTTTGGTATACTCGCTCTGTGATCGAGCGAATGTATCGAGCGCTACACGCTGTTCTTTTCGGAGCCATCTCGTTGATGCTCGTTTTAGGGTGTATCGTATCAACCGCCTCCGTTGCTCGTGCGACCGTGACGCCAACCATTACCTACCAAGCAAGATTGGCAGATGCTGAAGGAAACCCGCTTGCCAACGGGACGTATTCAGTGAAGTTTTCTATCTATACCGCTGCATCGGGAGTATCTACTCCGCTCTGGACGGCCGCCGGCACACTCGGTTCGCCCACCGCTCTCTCGGTGACGGTGACGAGTAGTTTGCTCAGTATTGAGCTTGGAGATATTGCATCCGGTCAAAATCCACTCAATACGATTGATT
The DNA here is from genome assembly GCA_937968025.1 of uncultured bacterium. Classification (GTDB taxonomy): domain Bacteria; phylum Patescibacteriota; class Patescibacteriia; order 2-12-FULL-60-25; family 2-12-FULL-60-25; genus JAGOUA01. Next base: position 4,583 of record CALBSL010000148.1, on the reverse strand, counting down.
GGGACCAAGAAACCCTGTACCTGGGAATCACCATCGGCTCTGACAGCGAGATGACCCCCCGCCGGAGAATTACCGCTGTTCCACAGGCGCTTCAGGCAGATAACGCCAGTCAGCTCCAGGGCATGTCGGCGTCTTCGACAGCGTTAAGCGGAGAGTCGCTCTTTACCATTCACCAAACCACATCGGATGCGGCAACCGCTACCAGAACAGCGCTCGAAGTGCGTTCTGGCGGAACGAGCAGCGCCTTTGATTACTTGTTTCGAGGGGTCAACGATACCGGGGCAACGGTCTATTCATTAAATCGTGAAGGATCGGTGACGACTTCGCAAATGCATGTCGCAGCTACATCGACGTTTGCGGGTACGCTTTCGAGCGGAATCACGAGCAGTCTCGCAAACTCGTTGGTAGCCACGCTCGCCCTTCCATCATCTGCGTCAGGTACAAAAATTGAACTCGAAGGTTCGGTCGCCTTTATTCAAGCGACATCCTCTATTTACTTGGTTGATGTACAAGACCCAAGTCAGCCCCGACTAGGTGGGCAGATTTCGCTTGGCTATGAAATTGGAGGATTCACGGTCCATGGCGGCAGGGTGTATGTGGTTATTGATACGGGAACGAATCGAGAGCTCTCCGTCCACCGCTACGATTCAATCCAAAACCCAGTCCTCGTTTCGTCCATCGTATTGCCTGATTTAACGCAGGTGTCGAGCGGGATCGATATTCTCGTTGGAAGCCAAGCAGCGTATGTTGTCGGTTCGTATGACATGCGAATCATTGCCGTAGACATTCGTTCCCCGGCATCGATGGCAATTACAGAATCCATTTTTGTGGGTGAGCGGCCTACTCGTTCGCGATTGTACGGAAATACCATCATCACGGTCGCTGATGTATCTGGAGCAAGCGAGTTTTATCGGACAGACATCTCTAATCCCCTCGATCCGAACTTCTCGGGATATTGGGTTTCAATCGGCGACGGAGCAACGGACCTGTTTATTCGAGGCAGCACCGGCTATGTTCCGCTTTCCACAGGCGGGCAGGTTGTTGCCGTGAACCTCAACGAAGGGGTGGTTGATGCGACACTGACGGGTATCACGGGAGCTTCACGGGTGTTTGATAACGGCGGTCGACTCTTTGCCTATGGAACAGGTATCTCTGCCTATCGAGTATATGATTCGACGTCATCAACTTTGCCGACGTTGCTCGGTTCCATAAGCTCGGCGGATACAATCAATGATTTTGCTCAACGAGGTGACGTGCTGATTCTGGCGACCAATAACGCCAGCTCGCTTCGTTTTGTTCGGCTTCCAAGTATCTCTGTCAACGTCCTTCGTGGAGGGACCGGAGCCTTCTTTTCGCTGAGTGCCACGGGCGATCTGTTCGTTGAAGGGGTTGCCGAGGTTCGGAATCGTCTCGCGGTTGGTCAGGGTGGGATTTCATCGTCGGGCGCTTCTCGTTTTGATGCGAATACCGCCACGGGTGCGGTGCTTTCGGTTGTGAACCAGGCAAACGCCAACACGAACCGATCCTGGGGAATTTTTACCAACCGGTTGCTAGTGGGTGATTCAGCGAACGCTTCCGGGACGAACTCCTACGTCTCGGCCTTCGCTTACAATAGTGCGGCTTCTCGTTTCGGCGTGTGTCTTGATAACACGAGTACCGCTTCAACATGTATTGATTTCGCCAGCACGAGTACCGTGTATAGCTTACTCGCCGACGATGCCATCGGGGCGAACGCCTTCGACTTAGCGGAACGGTATCATATCTCGGGTGAAGTTGAGCCTGGGGATGTGCTCGTACTCGATCCCGACGTCCCGTTTCACATGAAGAAGAGTCCGGGGATTCCGTATGATGCGGCGTTATCCGGTGTGGTCTCGACGCGGCCCGGGTTTATTCTCGGTACAGGGGGTGACGCATCGGTAGCACTTGTCGGGCGTGTGCCGGTGAAGGTGACGGTAAGCCAAGGCACGATTCGCGCCGGGGATCCGCTCACCTCATCCGCCGTGCCTGGTGTAGCGATGAAGGCGACGCGCGCCGGTCGCATTATTGGTCGAGCGCTGGAGGCAACAGACGTCGACGGGCTCATCGAGGTCTACCTTCAGCCAGGATACGATGCCTCATCACTCTTCCTAGCGGATGGAACCATGACGACGGTTGGGCAGGATATCGGGGTGCGTGCCGCAGGTACGGCAACGGCCATTGACTCGGTATTCAGCTCTAGATCACTGAGTTTTCTCGGAAGCGCCTGGGATGGAACCAGTGCAGTTGCCAGTGAGTTTCGTCTCTACAACCACGTTTCCTCTGCAGTACAGTCAGCCTTCACGATTGGTTGGGCGAGCTCGACGCTCTTGCAGCTGTCGAATACGGGTACCCTCCAAACAGCGGGCGACGTCGTCATCGGTGGGAAATTGTTCCCGTCTGCTCGTGGGGTGGCGCAACAGGAATCGTACATTTTCGTCGACGATACCGCAGATACGGGACGATACATCTCTACCAACGCAGATGGTTGGCAGTCACAAGATGGCTATGATTATGCCGAGCGGTACGTCTCGCCAGATCAGTTGGAGCCGGGTGATGTGGTGACGGTTCGCCGCGGATCGAGACTGTACGTTCAGCGGAGCCTTCGTCCGGATGAGATGGTGGTCGGTATCGTTTCAACCAAGCCAGGGTTTATTGCCGGACGGCCACAGGAGGATGCGTACCCTATTGCGCTCGCTGGCCGAGTCCCAACGCATATTTCAACCATGAATGGGGCGATTGAGGCGGGTGACGTGCTCGCTCCGTCAACGATCCCGGGTGTAGCGGTGAAGGCGACGGAACCCGGTCCGACGGTCGGCATCGCGCTCGAGGCGTACTCCGGGAGCGATGTGGGGAGTATCGAGGTATTCGTGAATCCAGGTTGGTGGGGCGGGCCGACGACGGAGCTCGCTGATGCAGAAGGTGCGGTTGCGGCGGCGGTCGCCAAGAGTGGTTTCGCACAGATTACGCTGGGTCAATCAAGGGTACGTGTTCTGCTCGATGGGTTTATTCGCTACCCACTCTTACAGGTGACGCCGTATACGCAGGTAGAATCGGGTTGGTGGATTGATCGGGTGACGCCAGAAGGGTTTGATATCGTCCTCGGCGCGCCGATTGGGCGTGCGGCACGATTTGCCTGGACGGCAGAGGAGGTGGGCGAGTCCCCAAGCGTTGTTCTCTCGACAGGAAACCGGTTCCCGATGGATCCGGTCTCAGGGGAGATCCAGTTTCCGCCGGCAGCAGATGAGCAAACCCCTCCAGCGGTAGCGTCGGTCGAGGATCCGCTAGTGGAAGAAGAACCAAGCAGTTCAACAACGACGGAGCCGGTGGTGGAACAGGGAACGAGTGTTGAGGCAGTAACCACATCAACGGAGCCAGTGGTGCCCGTAGATGAAGAGCTTCCTCTGAACGACGTGGTTGAGGAAGTGAGCGTGCCTAACGAGGAGTCCCAAGTGATAACCGAGCCGGATCCATCCGACGTGGCACCGCCTGTCGATGGAGAGCCGGGAGCTCCGTAAGAAGAACAAGCAGCCATCCGCTGCTTGTTTGATTGTGAGAAGCCCACGAAACCGGTATCCTGAAGCCATGGATTCACACGTTTTCGGTGTAGCCGAACGACACCGGGCCACACAGCGCCGACCCATGATCGAGCGGGCTATCGCGGCCGTCATTGCGGTCACGGTCGGGCTTTCGGCATGGCTGTGGTGGAGCGGGCTGGTGGAACCGCACGAGACGGTGAAGCTCACGGTTTTGTTGTTGGGTATGGCGACGGCTCTCATCTTATCGAGCGTATGGCTCATCCGTGATGCGCACGCGTCGCGCTCGCTTCCCGTTTCGCTCTTGATCCTGGCGGCTCTCCTGCTCGTGACGACGACCGTTTCTGCGTTAGGTGCTCCTGCACCACTTGTCGCGGTACTCGGGGTTGGTGGATCAATCACCGGTTCAGCGCTCGTCACTGTGCTATCGGTTGCGGCACTGTGTATGGGAGCGCAGGGACGCGTTGCAGGATGGTTGCCATCACGATCCATCATCTATCTGGCGACGAGCGGAGCGATGGTGCTGTCGGGTGTACAGCGGCTCGGGTGGATCGATCTGTCGCCCGGGGGTCCTGCCGCTCGACTCTTTAGCCCACTGGGAAATGAACTGATGGTCGGGTGGACGGTGCTCCTCGTGGTGCTTGGAATTCTTGCGAAGCGCGAACGAACTCGTCTTGATTGGGGCATGGGAGCGCTAGGACTTGGTTGGCTCACCTGGCTCGATCAGGGAGAATATTGGGTGGTGATGCTGCTTGGGTTGGCGGTGACAGCCGTTCTGCGGTATCGCCATCGCGAACAGGAGAGCGGACGTGCGCGCGTGACGGCTCTTGCTGCTGTAGCGATGCTCGCCGTTGTGGGGTTGGTTGGTACGGTTCCGCAGCCTGCGGGGCATCCGGTGCTCGCTCGTCTCGGCGTGCAAGAGAGCGCACGTGTCACGAGTGAAGCATGGAACGGATCGCTCCTCTTCGGAGTCGGGCAGGGAAGCTGGTCGTCCTTGTATGAACGCGTTCGCTCGCCTGAGGCGAATCGTGG
>CALBSL010000147.1 GCA_937968025.1 uncultured bacterium | reverse complement strand
CCTACACGACGCTCTTCCGATCTCCGGCAAGCTCACGAAGCACCAGAAGCAGCTCCGCGACAACACGAAGCCTCTCGAGTACGGCGCCTTCTACGGCGGCTCGCCGGAGACGCTCTGGAAGAACCTCTTGAAGGATGGCTACAAGCTCACCCTCGCCGACGTCACGATGGCGGTCGCGACGCTCATGGCGAAGATGCCGGGCGTGGTGCGCTGGCAGCGTGAGTGCGTCCAGACGGCAAGCCAGCCGCCCTACGAGATCCGCGAGGGCCTCTACGGTCGCCGGCGCACCTTCCCGCTCGGTCAGGTGGATCAGAACGAAGCGATCAACTTCGGTGTGCAGGCGTTCGCCGCGAGCCTCATGGATACTGGCATGATCGCGATGCACAAGCGTCTCGCGAAGTACCGTGAGGCGTTCGAGATCCTTCAGATCCACGACGCCGCGGTCTACGAGTGCTGGGAGGAGGATGCGGTTGCGCTTCAGAAGGATGTCGACGAGTGCTACACGCAGCAGATCGGTGTGATCTGGTTCCCGATCGAGTCGAGCATCACCTACTGCTGGGCCGGGCAGGCGTTGAAGGATGTTGAGCAGCGTTGCAGCCAGCTCGTCGACGATGTAATGGGCGAGCTGATCGGGCCACGCCTCTTTGAGCAGCGCCTCGCGACGGTGAAGGCGGCCTCGAAGGAGCTGAGCAAGGACGAGCAGGAGAAGGTGCAGCAGCTCGTCGTGGCGGCACAGGGGCGCGCTTGGGAAGTCTTCCAGCCCATGGTAAACTGATGCCTGTGAAACGCCTCTACGTGCGGTGTGAGATCAAGGATCAATATCTGTATCAGCGCTATGGACAGATGCAGTGTTCGATCACGCCGACGCGTCGAAAGGCTATGAGTGTACCGGCTGGCGCCGATCCGGCTCACTTTGCAGATCTGCCGCTCGCGAGCAGCGCAGATGAGGCGCGGACCTTCTTGCAGAAGAGACACCCGTTCGCATTCGTCCTCGAACGTGATGGCAAGCTCGACTTCGGTCGTGTTACCCGTGTCACGTATCGAAGCGTGACGAAGGACGGCCTACAACAAGCGATCGAAAGCGTCGAACGGATTATTCGTCCTGCAGATACACATCCTGACCATCCAAGCCACTCCAAGTCGGCGAAGCTAAAAAAACCCCGTAGGTGACACCCCTCTCTGCTATAGCAAGGGAATGCGTCCACCAACCGATGCTTGGAAGTGCGTGCGCGATCTCGCCAAGATCACCGAGGAGCTGTTGACCCACGTGAGCAATCGAACTCCCATCCACCCCAGCGCGGAGGTGGCGATGAGGAACCGGCTCAAGGAGATCGTTGACTACGTCGAGACGAGCGGGGAGTGCGAGTCACCCTGACGCACCTCGAGGCACTGATGGAGAAGCGAGGCGATCATGATCGATTTCCACAAGCTGATGACCCCCGGACGCGAGGCTCATACCGGACCTGCTGTGGAAGCTCGCCAAGGTCGTGGGGGAAGGACTGACCGTGCTTGCTGAGATCCTTCAGGCTCACGGCTGGAAACCGAACAGGTCGCCTTCGACTCTCGGATCGCGTGTCGAGATCTGGGCCAATGGGCGCCAACGCTGGATTTTAGCGATCGAGCGGGCCCCTGACGATCGTCCAGAAACGATTCGAGGGCGCCTCGCGCTGGCCTTGTTGCGCGCAACACAGCTGAAAACGCCCGACTTGTCTATTGCCGGCGTCGTGACAGCGAAGCATCTATCGCAAGCCAACGTCGATAGCCTCTCAAAGATTGCGGCTGCCGCTCCTGGAGTTGGGTGGGCAGCGGTTGGTGATAACGGACGCGCAGTGATCTGTTTCCAGGGGCTCGCATACTCCGCCAAGCCCCACAAACCCTCGAAGTACGCGCAACAGCCGCCAGCACCCGCGAATCCGTTCTCCAATCGAGGTCTATGGATTACGAAGATCTTGATCAAGCGGGCCCTAACAGCAACAGGGCGCTCTTGGGACGATCGGATGACGGGGCCCTCGGAAGACTTCAGCACGTATAGCGAGTTTGCGAGTGCGGCTAATGTGTCGACTAAGACTGTTTGGAAAACTATTCGCTCACTCGCGCAGCTCGGATTTGTAACGAATACGGAGGCATCAAGTTACCTGGTGCGCCTCAACGGGCTGTTAGACTATATTCATGGAGTCTCGCGAGAGAGGAGACCTCCAGCGCCTTGTCGCTGGCTCCTGCCTCGACGTGATGCGCTTCGCCGGCTACTTCAAGATCGATTGACCATCGAACCGCAGCCTCATCGAGGGGCCTGCGCGATCTGGCAGAAAGGGCGCGAACCGATCTGTTTGGCCGGAGCTAGTGCTGCTCGCGCCTACGGACTATCGATCGTCGGCGGCAGCTTGGAGCACCTTCATGTGCCCTTGAGCACTCGACTGGAAGATCTAGGCTTAGTGCCTGCTGAGCCCGGGGAGCGTCCCGAAGTCATCGTTCATTGGGCACAACGGCCGGATGCAATCTTTCGAGATC
>CALBSL010000146.1 GCA_937968025.1 uncultured bacterium | reverse complement strand
CTACACGACGCTCTTCCGATCTGATCATGAATAGGTGGCACATCCACAAAGAACTCAGACGCTTCTTCGATCGTCATGGCGAGAATATCCGCAATCGATTTGTCGCGATACTTCACTTCGAGCGTTTCACGCGTAAAGCGCTTGCCTTTACAGACGTCACACGGAACATACACGGTTGGCAAAAAGTGCATTTCGATGGCGATTTGACCGTTTCCTTCACAGTTCTCACAACGACCACCGGGGACGTTAAAGGAAAACCGACCCACCTTGTAGCCACGAACGCGCGCTTCCGGTGTCAGGGAGTACAACTCACGGACATGGTTCCAGATGCCGGTATACGTCGCTGGATTTGAGCGTGGCGTACGGCCAATCGCGCTCTGATCTACATCGACAATCTTATCGAGCCAATCAATCCCTTGAATCTCTTTGTGTTTACCCGCTTCAAACGTCGCGCCGTTGAGCTGTCGTGCGAGCTGGCGATAGAGCACATCAATCAGCAACGTGGATTTCCCAGAACCAGACACGCCCGTCACGCAGACAAACCGCTTCAATGGAATTTCGACCGTCACATTCTTCAAATTGTTTTCGGTCGCTTGAATGATTTTCAACGACTCAGACGGCTTAGGTCGCCGCTTCGCCGGATACGGAATCACTCGCTCACCACGCAAATAGGCACAGGTGAGACTCTTTGGATCATCAAGAATCTGCGGCATAGGGCCGGCAGCAATCACCTCGCCACCATGTCGACCCGCCGCCGGTCCGATTTCGACAAGATAATCAGCGGCACGGATCGTGTCTTCATCGTGCTCAACCACGAGAATCGTGTTGCCTAAATCACGCAGTTTATGGAGCGTGTCAATTAGCCGCTGGTTGTCACGCTGATGCAACCCGATCGTTGGCTCATCAAGAACATAGAGTGCTCCCACGAGTCGAGAACCAATTTGTGACGCCAAACGAATACGCTGTGCCTCCCCACCCGAAAGCGTGCCTGCTTTGCGATTCAGCGTGAGATATTCAAGTCCCACGTCAAGCAAAAACGAAATACGCCCAAGCACTTCGCGAAGCACCGGTTCCGCGATCGCCTTTTGCGTTGGCGTAAGGTCTACGCCTACGAAAAAATCCGCCGCTTGCGAGATCGGCAAGCTCGTGGCATCAACAATATTCTTTCCGTTGATCAACACATGCAGCGACTCGCGACGCAAGCGCGCCCCCTGACACACCTCACATATATCCTCAGAAAACACGTCTTTTGTTCCAAGACCGTTACACCCCTGACACGCTCCGTAGGGCGAGTTGAACGAAAAGAGTCGTGGCTCAATTTCCGGAAACGCAAACCCGTCATCTGGACAGGAAAAACGCGCGGACATGAGATGCTCAGATCCATCATCGAGAACGCCCAACACTGATCCTTCAGAACGATCCATCGCGGCCTCAATCGCCTCCGCCAACCGCGCTTGAAGCTGCTTATTCCCACTCACGGGCCACCCAAGCGGGACACGATCTACCACCAAATCTATCGAATGTTGCTGATAGCGTTCAAGCGGAATTTCATCACGCAACGAATACCATTCTCCATCCACGCGCACCTCTAAAAATCCTGATGCATACAAATCCTGCAAGAGCTGATGATACTCCCCTTTACGACCTCGAACGAGCGGGGCCATGATCACCACCTCCCCCGGCTGGATCCCGTGTTTACTTGCGCTCTTCTTTTTGGGTTTTGCGTGCGCTTCTTCTGTTCGTTTCAGAAGAATATCCACCATTTCATCCACGGTCAGTCGCTGGATCTTTTTTTGACAGATAGGACAATGCGGCTCACCAACCCGCGCATACAACACACGCAGATAGTCGTAGATTTCCGTGATGGTGGCGACCGTTGAGCGAGGGTTCGCCGAATGCGCCTTCTGATCGATGGAGATCGCCGGCGAAAGCCCTTCGATTTCATCCACATCCGGCTTGTCCATCTGACCCAAAAATTGCCGAGCGTATGCTGACAGCGATTCAACGTAGCGACGCTGACCTTCAGCAAAAATCGTATCAAACGCAAGCGATGACTTTCCTGATCCGGATAAGCCGCTAATAACCACCATTTTGTTTCGTGGGAGCTCTAAAGAGATGTTCTTGAGGTTATGCTCACGCGCTCCGCGAATAACAATCTTGTCTTGCATAGAATCTGTCTCAGCCTAGCGCATCCCCTAAAACTTGTCGAACAAAAAGCGAACGCCTATACTCCACGGGTATGACCCATCCATTCTTGGCGATTCTTCTCGCCGTACTCGCGTCTACGGTTATTGGTGCACTTTGGTATGCTCCATTCCTCTTTGGAAACCCTTGGCGCGCGGGCCTAAAACTCTCAGAGCCCAAGACCCCTGAAGAAAAGGCGCGCATGATGCGCGGCGTGATCGGGAATATATTGGCGACCTTTCTCACCATGTTTGGGCTGGTTGCGACGATAGAACTCCTCAAGCCCGCAAACGGGTGTCCGCTCATGTTTGACGTCAAGTGCCCCACTGCTCCAGCCATCGGGGCTGGCCATGGAATGCTGTTTGGCGTTGCTGTTTGGCTCTTCTTTTTGGTCCCAACCATTCTCCAGGAGATCTTTTTTGAGCAAAAAAACATCAAAGCATCCTCCGTTACTCTTGCGTATCGCTTGGTTGAGCTCATCGTCGCGGGGGCGATTCTTGGCGCCCTTCTCTAGGGTCCTTGCGAAACCCTGGCGATTCCGCTATGCTCTCCCCCGTCCACAGACAGACCCGGAGGGGTCGCATAGTGGTCTAGTGCACTCGCTTGGAAAGCGAGCATACCGCAAGGTATCGGAGGTTCGAATCCTCTCCCCTCCGCCACACAAAAAACCGCCAAGCGCGGTTTTTTGCTATGGCAGCGAACAGCAGAGATGAGCTCGAGCGATAGAGAGGCTACCATTGACACGTGGGAAGATATCCGCCTACCATTCTGCCCGCACGGTACGTTCCACAACACGTGCAGAAGGAACCACCCACCATGCACCCGAAGGATCTGAAGAAGCTCGGTGACCTGTACGGCCTCGACCTTGCCGGTTGGCAGATCGGCCCGTGCTACTATCTCGAGCTCCTTAGCAACGTCATGGGGATCTTCCCAGCCGTCCTCTCCAGCGATCAAGACCAGATCATCCTGACGCTTGATGCGTCTGAGCTCAGACGCGTCTGGGAGGGATTGCCCAGGCGAAACGCCAAGGTCACGAAGTTCAATGTCATCGCGCATCCCGCCAGCGGCATCGCCTTCAACGTCGAGCACGACAAAAGAGAGCACGTCAAACCGCTCCGAATCTTTTCGACCGACGAGATCAAGGCGCTCTGCGAGGAAGAGGGTGCCATTCGGTGGGCGAATGGGCTCTTCGATCTCAATCCCGGGCATGTGTTCGATCCTGCGTTCCCCTGAGCCGACATCAGCCCAAGTCGCCAGTCTCACACCCCCTCATGGACACTCATGCTCGGGGCTTTTTTATATGGAATCTGTTTTGCAAAAACGGAACCGATACACGGTGCTACACCGTGTCGGTATCAAAGAAATCTGGAAAGTCTCTACAAAATTTACCCCAAGCATCGGGATGAACCGATCCTTTCTCCAGCACGGATATATCAGGTAAAGATCTCATATCATATCCATCTACTATTTTATAGAAGTGATGAATCTCAAGTGATGGTGTGTCTTTTTTGAAATAATCATCTTGCAAAGCGTAGTAGCTCCAGATCACCGGGTTATATCCTGCCGCCAACTCATACCCACAACCCCCGCAAACCACAAGATTCCAAGATTTGAACGAATGGATAGCTGCGCCATCTATAATCTCGTCCCCATCTTTCCCCGAATAAGTGACATTAGCCGGAGCTTCGCATGAGACCAGATAGTCAGTGATTCTTTGAAAATTTCCTTTAATACCATTGTCACCCTTACATTGTTTTGTTAAAAATCTTCCAAGGATTTCTGTCCAAGGTTCTGTTCTAAATAAATAATCATACAGCATGATCTGGCCCAAAAATTTTCCATTCCACACCTCCGGGCTTTCGAGCAATTTCAGCTCCCAAAGATGAAACTGGTTATTGGCATCAAACTCTACGATATCAATTTCTGTATCCGGCATACCAAATTCTTTTCCCTTGTGGTATTTGCCAATTGAATATGGCAAACGAATTTTTGGTACAAATGTACTTGTTGGTCTTGATCTGTGTAAAAATTCAATGAAAATTTTTTGCCATCCGTTTTCATTCATGTTTGATAACGATTCCATATAAAGTTCCTAGCTATACGATACCAGCCTTAGCGCAATGAAGGAAAAATCTTCAAGAAATAGGTCCTCTCCGCCCTCAAGATCACGCAAAATCTA
>CALBSL010000145.1 GCA_937968025.1 uncultured bacterium | reverse complement strand
CGGGAGCTTTTTTGTTTTGTGTCTTCCGTTGAGAGAGGGCGGGTATGGTATGCTTGAGCCATCTATGTCTACCACTCACGCGTGTCCGGTGTGTCAGGGATCTTCGCTTTCTCCTCGAACTCGTCTTGAAAACCTGTCCTCGATTCACGCTCACTTTGAAAATGCAGCTGATAAAGACTCGTTTATTCGCTTGGGTACGATGCAGGCAAAAGTACACTTCTGTGAGATCTGTCTGACGTGTGGACATGTGATCTTTTTTGCCGATCCAGCAGATCTGGAGAAGCTGCAGGCGTTAGGAGAGCGCTTAGAAGGGGTGGCGGAATAAAAAACCCTCTCAGACGAGAGGGGTGGCGCACGATGAGCGCTTGAACGAGGCGGTGCGCCAGAGGATGAACAGACTCATCACGGTGTTGTTGAGGAGCCAGACCACTGGCTGAATGAGGGCGGCGAGGCTGTGTTCCGGAGCGGTGAGGAGGATCGGCACGCTCGCGAGTGCCGGCAGAAACCAGAGCAGCGCCGACTCTCGCGAGGGATCACGCCAGACCTCGAAGAAGGTGAGGGCGAGCGCGCACTCGACCACCAGAATGCCGACGAGGATTCCCGCAAGCGGATCACGGGTGACGATCCACAGACCCACTCCCGCCAAGCCAAGTGCCAGGAACAGCTTCTCGTGAGGCTCCCAGGGCACGGCGTGGGTCGTGCCGAGGGTTGCACCCATGATGATCCCCGTGGTGGCGGTCCCGACGAGAATCTGTCCGTTGAGCGTTCCCTTGGCGAGCATGCCGGCCAAGACCAAGAGGTCGAGCAGGAAGAAGATGATCCAGGTCGCTCTCGCGGGTCGAATGGCGCCGCGGAAGATGCCGCGGATGTACGGAGCAGAGACGAAGACGAGGATGAGGCCCGAGAGGGTGTTAGCGAAAGAGCGCACGTGAACCTCCGATGAACAGGGGATGGACCGTTGAACCGGTGCCGCATGCTACGTCTTTCAGGCGGTTTCGTCAAGATAGAAAAAGAAAAACCCGTCTCGCGAGGGAGACGGGAGGTGCCGCTAGTACCGGCGTCGAACGTCGCCGTTGTTCGAGTCGGCGGGTGGCGGCGATGGACTCACGCAGAGCCCCATGGCCACGATCGAGAGCAGGAGCACGGCGATGGCCAGAAGGTGGTTGTTGCCGGGACTTCGCAGTGGCTTGTGGTCGGTCATGAGGGTTCCTCCAGAGGGTGAATGAGCAGAGCGGGTGTTCTTCGTGAAGGGTCAGGAGCGGAGGTGTCGCCTCCGCTAGTGCGGGATGAACGCCGGGCGTGGTCGATCGCGATCAGGCGCTCCGAAGATGTCGTCCGCCACATCGGGCTGGAAGAAGACGAGGTAGGCGTAGATCAGGAAGGCGGTGAGGCCTCCGTAGACGATGATGTTGCCGATGAGTCTTCCGCCGCGATCTTGTTCCGCTTGGTTGTTCATGACCAGGTTCCTCTGAGGGTTGATGGAGTGTCTGCTCGCTCAGCGCACGATAGGCACGTGCGGAATGAACGCCCAGCAGCAGAATGATGCCAGCGCAGCCAAGAACAGCATGGCGATGATGGCCAGGTTCAGATAGCTCAGAACGAGTCCCGTTGAGGGTTTTTCTTTGGTGCTCATCGCATCCTCCGTGAGAGCGCGAGAGAATTCTTGCGGGAAACGGGCGAATTGTCAATGGGGTGGAGGCCGACATGACAACCCTGGGGCCGCGTGCTAGCGTCCTCGCATGCAACGTCTTTTGGCGCTCATTCGTCGGTTGTGGACCGATCCCTATGTCC
>CALBSL010000144.1 GCA_937968025.1 uncultured bacterium | reverse complement strand
GAGTTGCCAATCGCGTCGGTGGGGCATGTCAGATGGATCGCGATACGCGCCAATGAAACAAAAAAACCACGGCCTTGAGCTCTTCTGCCTTTGCTCGGGGGAGCAGGGCGAGCGCTTCCGGAGCAATAGGAAAACCACGCAGGGCAATGTATTCGAGGCCGAATGCAGAGGCGCGTTGTTGGGCGAGCTTTTCTTTTTCTCGAATACTGATCGCCTTCATTGTTTCGCCGAGTTTTGTGGTCGTCGAAACATCATCGTCGTTGGGTTTTTTTGCCGGTTTTGGTGGCGGGCCTCCAACGGACGATGGGGCGCTGGCAGCGGACGATGTGGCCTTTGCCTGGATGAGGTCCTCAATAGATGACGCTTTAGGGACAGGAGCGGCAGGCATAGGCTAGCGACGATGAAGGAACGGGAACCAGCGATGAACCTTGGCGATCGCTGTGCCTTGCGCGACACGCAAAGCGAGTTGGTTCCAAGCGCTGTATTGCACGGTGGTTGCAAAGGCGCCAAACGCAAGGAACATGAGGAACGCTCCGCCGAAAAACACCACGTTGAGCAGCGTAGCCGCCACGCCGCTATCGAGGAGTGCGGCAGACAACGTTAGCACTAGGAGCGGTACCCCAGCCACCACGTAGGCGAGCAATAAGCCAAAGTACAGAGCCGCGCCAAGGAGAAAGAAACCTGCGCCTAATTCAAGGATGAGGAGCCACTTGGCCCGTGTTTGAGCAAGTCCACGAAGGAAGCTTTCGTGAACAGAGTATTTTTGAAGAACGAGGCTCGTTAATCCCAGCATGTGTGTTGAAGTGAGGACGATGATCGCGAGAACGTAGAGAAGATAGGCGATAATCGAGCCAGCAATCGTCCAGGCGGTTGTGGCTTCAAGCGCTGTTCCAAACGGCAACAAAACCAACGTGCGGAAAAACCACAGCAGCCCCAAAGTGATTGCATTGAGAAAAGCCGTCTTCCAGAAAAAGCGTGTGCCAACGGCTAAACAGGCCGAAAGGGAGGGGACTTCTCCACGAATGCGAATGCCGAGACCGTATACCAGGGCTCCTTGGGCGATCACCGAGCTTGCGCCCACAATTCCGAGGAGAATGACGGATAAAAGGAGGCCTTGAAATCGGTCGAGCGTGCCCAAAAAGCCAACCATCGTGCCAATTTCTTGAAAGGGCTGCGTCGCCCAGGAAATCAGTCCATAACCCAGCGAGGACTGGCTGCCACTCAGTAAAAGCGCCGCATCTTCGCCAAGCGCGTTAAGCGAGCGAATGATCACGTCATACATGCCACCCGTCATCAGAAGGGAGGCAAACAGCGCTAACACCCACAACCGAGGGTGGTGCCAAGCGGTGGAAAGCGCCTCTCGAGCGATGGTTCGGTAGAGGGGCGGATGAGAAGGGGCAAGAGGCATAGCAATACAGAATGATAGTAGCACGAACGCATAGTGTGAGCACGTCTGCAGAGAATCAATGGCATTCGCTTTTGCGACACATCAAAAACTGTGGCACACTGGGAGGTATGGCCAAGATCTCTTCGTACCTCCGCACCTTTCTTGAATATATCGAAGTCGAGAAGGGGCGCTCACCACTGACGATTCGCAACTACGAATTTTATTTGCAGCGTTTTATCGATTGGGCGAAAGACCCTGATCCCGTCAAAATCGATCTGGATATGATCCACGCGTTCCGATTGTATCTGAACCGATTAGAGAATCGTGAGCAGGGAACGCTGCGCAAATCGACGCAGAACTACCATCTCATCGCGTTGCGTTCCTATCTTCGTTTTTTGCAAAAGCGAGATATCCCATGCTTTTCTCCTGAAAAAATCGAGCTCGCCAAGCAGGGGAGTCGTGAAGTGTCGTTTCTTGAGAATCAGGATCTCGATCGCTTATTGAAGGCCCCCGAGGAATCCGATGCCCAACCAGTGATCAAAGCGCGCGACAAGGCGATTCTCGAGCTCTTTTTTTCGACGGGTATGCGTGTTTCGGAGCTTGCGGCGCTGAAACGAGACCACATCCATTTCAAACGAGACGAGATGAGTATTCGCGGCAAGGGAGACAAGATTCGCATCGTCTTTTTGACGCAGCGTGCACGGGTAGCGATTAAGGAGTACCTAGACCTACGGGATGATGAGAATGAGGCGCTCTTTATTCGTCATGATCGAGCGGCACCCGATCCGGATGCGCTTGAAGATGCATTGAAAGAGGTTGGTCCGCTCACGCCGCGCTCGATCGAGCGGTTGGTACGGCATTACGCAACACTTGCAGGCATTCCGAAAAAAGTTTCGCCGCACACGCTTCGGCACTCGTTTGCGACGGATTTGCTCATGAATGGCGCGGATGTTCGGAGCGTACAGTCACTCCTTGGGCATACCTCGATCACGACGACCCAGATTTATACACATATTACGAACAAGCAGCTGCGAGATGTGCATAAGGCGTTTCATGGCGTGCGCCAAGAAGGCAATGAAGATGAAGACGAGGCTGCTGAGTAAGCGAGCGTTTGCTATACTTCATTCATGACCTTTTCCCCTCGAAATCCACCGCGTGAAGTCGCTCCCTTGCCATCTGAGCAGCGGGGTGAGCTTTCCGTTGGTCGTCTCGAGATGCCGTTTATTGATCGGGTCGTCGATCATCTTCCGCTTTCACGCGGCACGGAAATCCCCGCGGCAGATCAGGTCGCTCATCTCTTCGTCGCTGACGCCTTCATCGAATGGTTTTCCACCTATCGAAAAGCGTTTGAGCTTCGGCTTAAAGAGGTAGATCCGGCGAATCGGCACCAGCTCACGCAATCGTACGCAACCATGCTTGAGCACGTGGCCCTCCGAGAGGCGGCAGCTCTGCCATCAACGCAAGATCGATGGCAGCGTGGTGAGCTCCTCGATGAGCTTGAGGCTGCTGCTGAAGCGTTTTATCGCGCAATACTTCAGCATGAGGGATGGATTGAGGCGTATGGGTGCATTTTTGGAGATGACACCCCGCGAGAACGCTACGACTATCTGAAGCTCGTGAACCGTGCTCGTGGATTCCTGAGGCGTTCGACGGTGGGAACGGGGGAGCGGCAGCATCTTCGCGCTGTTGGGTTATATAATGATCGAGGCGTGATCCTCCCGCATGAGTCCCTGCAAGCGTCAGGGGACCCTCGTATGATTGCCGAAGGCTTGGCGGCAGCGAGACGGCAGGGACAAGAAGCTCGAGAGAGATATGAGGATGAGCGCAGCGAAGGATATGACCGCGCCATGGAGCTTCATGAGTACCGGTCTCGTCTTGAAGCGGCAATATCTGTGCATGGTGATGGGTTTTTCTCTGCATTTGGAGCGATGCAGGGTATACAGCAGGCTGCTCAGCGCCTGGTTGAGCTCGAAGGCGAGAGACGTCGGCTGTACAGAGACGGTGATATGTCAGAAGCGGCTCTTGATCAGCAACAACGCACGCATCTTGCGGCGCTTCTGGCACGACGTGCTGAGCTCAAGGCGTTTCTCGAGAAGGCGCAAACCTTGCTACGATTGCATAAGCAGGCCGAACGTTTAGGTGTGCTGCCCGTTGCTCCGACGGAACCTGTTAAACTCAGCAGTATTCTCCGTGCTATAAGCGCCTAATCTATGCCATCCGAAACCGTTTCTCGAGACCTCAAAGCGCTCCAAGATCTCGTCCAAGCCCAACCCAGCCTCAAAAAACCACTCATCTGGCTTGAGTTGAGGCATATTGAGCGAGAAAAGCTGCTGTGTGAAAGTGTCCATGACATGGTTCGCGTCGAGCTGGTTGGCGGAGTCCGAACGGTTCTTTCGACGGCCGTGAGCTTGACTGTGCTGGTCTTGATCTACACAAAACTCGTTTCTTTAGCGGGATGGCTTGATCAGGCGAAAACCGTCACAATCCCACTTCCTCCACCGATCAATCGTTCGGCGGTGTTGGATCTGACGAGCTACATCCCCTCTTCAACAGCGCTCGATGTCCTCGCAGATTTACCAACGGTCACCTGGGATATGGCTTGGAAATGGGTGGCGGTCATTGTGGGTATCGTTGCTGTTGAGCGGCTTGTGAGCGGGCTTCAAGCCTGGAGACGATCTCAAGCGCTGCGATCGACGAGCGTTGAATTGGATGAAGAGGCTGCTGTTTTGCGCGGTTGGCTCGAGGCTCGTTGACGAAGGATAGCGGGAAAGGGTAGGTTGTGGGGGTTCATGTACCCGTACCTCAATTTGCGAGGTTCGGGAGCACTTCGTTCGCAACTGAGTAGATTATGAATCTCCTCGATTGCTCACTCCATGCCCCCGTACCTCAGAACACGAGGTTCGGGAGCACTTCGTTCGCAACTGAGTAGATTCGGAATCTACTCGATTGCTCACTCCATGCCCCCGTAGCACAAGGGCTCGTGCAGCGGACTTCTAAGCCGAGGATGATGGTTCGAGTCCATCCGGGGGCACCATATACAAAAACCAAGCATGTGCTTGGTTTTGTGTTTGCCCGTTCTTTTCGAGAAAAAGTATTTTGTATATCATATGTGATATATGAAATCCGCTCCTCTCACCGCGCAGCAAAAAATTGGGTTTTTTATTAAAGCGATTCGACAAGAGAAGGGGATGACGCAGGGCGATTTCGCCAAGCGTCTTGCGACGTCGCAGTCTGCCGTCGCGCGAATGGAGGCGGGGAAGCAGAATTTTAGTACGCAGGAGCTGCTCAAATTGAGTAAGATTCTCAATAGGAATCTCGTGACGCTTTCAAGTTCGATGGATTTTGAAGTGCGTGGCGGAAAGAAGCTTTCTGGCAGCATTGCCACGAATTTTTCAAAAAACGGTTCTGTCTCGCTGATTGCGGCATCATTGCTGAATCGCGG
>CALBSL010000143.1 GCA_937968025.1 uncultured bacterium | reverse complement strand
CGGATACGATTGTGGTTATGGACCGTGTGCGTGAAAACTTGCCGCGTATGAAGGGTTCTTTTGCGGAAATAGTAGATTTCTCTCTCCGTCAAACCTACCTCCGTTCGATCTTCACCTCGGTCACGACGCTCCTCTCGTTGCTCGCTATTTTCTTCTTCGGAGGACGATCGTTGCATGAGTTTACCCTGGTGATGATTATCGGTATTGCGGTCGGAACATATTCTTCCATCTTTATCGCGCCAATGGCGTTGGTGAGCTGGAACGAGTGGGATCAGAAGCGAAAAATGGCACAAAAATAAACCGCTTCTATCATCGAATGAAACATGCTATCCTAGCTGGTAGCATGTTTCTTTTTGATTACTTGAACCAGTTACTCATCGCGATTGGCGATGACCCATTCACGGGAATGTGGATCCTCTTCCGTTCAGGGGGGTGGATCTTGTTTCTCTGGATCGGCTTATGGATTGCAAAAGAGCTCTGGCTTGAGCATGTCCAAGGCAAAGCTTCCGCAAAAAAGCAGTTTATTGTGCTGCGTGTGACGGTGCCCCGCGCCACCGAACAAACGGTCAAAGCGGTGGAGAATATCTTTTCCGTGTTTGCGGGTGCCGCAGCCGGTCCAAACTGGACGGAAAAATGGATCAAAGGGGAGTATCAATCACCGCTTTCGATTGAGATTGTCTCGCTTGAGGGAGATGTGTCCTACTGTGTTCGGATTGAAAAGCGCTTAAAAGATCTCGTCGAAGCCGCCATCTATGCGCAGTATCCCGATGCTGACATTGATGTGATTGAAGACTATGTGCAGTCTGCGCCGCGCCACTATCCTGACGAGACGTATGATTTGTGGGGAACCGAGCTCACGACGGTGAAATCTGATGCGTATCCATTAAAAACCTACGTTGATTTTACGGACCAAGTGTCCGGTGAGATGAAGGATCCGCTGGCCGTAGTACTCGAGAATATGTCTCGGTTGGGACCCGGTGAACAGCTCTGGTATCAGATCGTCATGATGCCAACGGATCAGAAAGAAGCTCGCGGTCGCGCCGAGGCGGAGATCGCCAAGATCAAAGGAGAGGAAAAGAAGCCAAAACCTTCATTCATGGAACAGGTGCTGCTCTTTCCAATCGAGATTATTGGGAATATTCTCTCTATTTTCTTTCCATTTGGACCTGAAAAGAAGGAGGAAAAAAAGAAGGATGGACCGCCAAAAATCACCACCTTATCGCCGGGTGAGCGTTTGGTGCTCGAGTCTATTGAGCGCAAAATGTCAAAAATTGGCTTTATGTGCAAGATGCGTGTGATCTATCTTGCTCGCAAAGAAAAAATGCAACGACCGAAGGTGGTGACGCCGTTCCTCGGCGCCATTCGGCAGTTCAACACGTTTAACATGCAGTCGCTCGTGCCAAACAGCAAAAAAATCGGAATGAACAATGCGTTCTGGTTCTTTAAAGATCAACGCAATAATGCTCGAAAAACCAGGTTGATTGCAGCCTTCGCTGATCGCTCGCCTTCGGTTGGTCTCGCTCCGTTCTTTCTGTCTACGGAAGAGCTGTCAACGCTCTGGCACTTCCCAATCTTGCTGCAGGTGAAGGCGCCGCTCTTGCGTCGTACACAGTCGAAGAAAACCGATGCGCCGGCCAATATTCCTTACGCCGATCTGTAGCCTTCTTCTATGCCCTCCGACCAGCCACATGATCATGAACGGGAAATCACCTTTTTTGGAAAGGTGAATTTTCGCAATGCCGATCGCACTTTTGGAATACGGACCGATGATCGACGTCGGCACATGTATATTATTGGGAAAACCGGCATGGGAAAGACCACCCTCATGTCGAACATGATCCTGTCTGACATCTACGCAGGTCATGGCTTGTGCTACATCGATCCGCACGGTGATGAAGCGGAAAAGCTCATCGATTTTATTCCACCGGAACGCATCAACGACGTTGTTTACTTTAACCCTGCCGATACAGCGTTTCCATTTGGATTCAACATTCTCGAGAATCCATCGGATGATCGGAAGCACCTTGTTCGCGATGGGTTGATGGGCGTTTTCAAGAAAATCTGGCCTGACGTTTGGAGTGCGCGCATGGAGTATATTCTCTCGAATGTTTTGCTTGCGCTACTTGAGTATCCGGGCGCCACGCTGCTTGATGTTAACCGGATGCTCGTTAACAAGTCGTTTCGCAGAAAAGTGGTTGAGAATGTAACCGACCCGCTGGTTAAAAGTTTCTGGGTTGATGAATTTGCCAACTACACTGACCG
>CALBSL010000142.1 GCA_937968025.1 uncultured bacterium | reverse complement strand
CCCCATCAGATTTGAGACTGGAAATGGGTACGAGCCTCGTTATAAAGCCATACCATCAAAACACTTCTCCGTTTGGAGAAGTGTTTTGTATTCATGAGCTCACCGCGTCGTTTATGAAAAAATTAATCGAACCACCCCGAGCAGCACACCGAGACCAAAAAGGGCGGCGGCTCGACCCCATCCGCGGCGAATGCGCTGGTCAAGCACCGCTTGAGTAGGGCGTTTTGGCGAATAGCGTAGGGCGACCATCTTTCCCTTTCTCCAATCTTGCGGGTCAAAAGAGCTCGCAAAAGAAATCTGACAGTGTTTTCCCCGTTGCGTCACATACGCGACCAGGATCTCGGTTTTACGATCAGCACGCCGTACCTCCATCACTTTTCCCACCGTTCGCACCATCGATCGAGTGCTCACGAGAAGTCGTAACACCTGAACCAAGGCAAAAACGATGAACACACCGGCGATCCAAGGGAGGCTTTCGATGATGTGCGCAAAATCCATGCCGGTAGAATACCACACTTTTGCGCGCGTGTCTCAATAAAAAATCCGCTCACAGGGAGCGGGAGCCCGGCAGAACACAACCAACGAGCCAACGCTCAAGAGCTGACGCTGGCCATCCCCTTCGAAGTGACCATGTGCGCGTGCTTGAGCGGAGCCCCCCTGACCGGTAAGATCTCAGTGCGTACCCAACCGAGCTTTTCGAGGTCATCCAAGATCTCAAGCAGCTCATCCGTGTCGAGAAGAAGACCTTGCCGCCGAACCGTGTCGAGAAGATCCTCCGTGGCACACGAGGTACCGCTAGCCATCTTCTGCAGGAGCACGGCCGTCACCGCATACCGAAGTGCCGCGCGATGTCGACGACGAGTTCGCCAGATCGAGAGCGTCATCAATCCCTGCAGAACAAGAAACATGCCCAAGGCTACCGTCTTTGGATCGAACATGGCCCTTCCTCTCCTGTCGCTGAAGTCCGCTTGCTCTCTCCAGCGCATATGTTGTATGAAAAACAGGTGGAGCTGTCAATCCTCGCTCCTCTTCTTCGTTCGTCTCACTCTTCTTTTCTCCAGCTCTATGTCCTATCGCAGTCATGTTTCTGCCATTTCTGAAGCGAGTCCGGATTTTCGTCGTGTACTCGCCACGGGGCAAAAGTCTCAACTCGTGGTCATGTCTATTCCGCCAAGCGAAGAAGTTGGCGAAGAGGTTCATCACAAAACCGAACAAACCCTCTTTTTCCAGAGCGGAACGGGCGTAGCGTTGGTCGGCGAGGAACGTTTTGCGATCGGTCCTGGTGATATCGTCGTCGTGAGTCCAGGAACACGACACAACTTTATCAACACCGGATCAGAGCCGCTCAAGATCATCACCGTGTATGCTCCCGCTCACCACATTGATGGACGTATCCACCACACAAAGGCCGACGCCGATGCCGACACCGCGGATGAAGCGTTTGGCGAAGGTATGGAAGAAAAGGAAGCGTAATCGCTTCTTTTTTAATGGAACAACCCAGCCACACCCACGATCACCACACCAATGAGCGTGAGAAGCAGGCCGGATCGTCGCGCCTGCTTGGAAGCATGCGCTTGTGGGAGCAGCTCGGATAGCGACAAGAACAGAAAGAAGCCGGCAAGCCAGGCGAGAATGCCCATCAACACGAGCGGTGAAACCGGCAAGGAAAACGCGACCAACGAGCCAAATAATGGCGCTAATACCGCGATCGACAAGACCCCCAGCAGCAAGCGTCGACGCGTCTGCAACGCCCCCTTCAAAACCGCCACGATACTCATTCCGTCCGCAAAACCATGCAACGTCATCGCCGCCGCAATCAGCGAACCAATCTTCGGATCAAGTAAAAACCCTCCCCCAATCGCGAGACCATCGCAGAAACGATGGAGCACCATACCTGAAGCCCGCGTCCAAATTTTCGCATCGGTGTGCGCGGCATTATGACACGGATCTTCATCTTCGTGCTCATGAACACCTTCGTGATGCGTATGCACACCAAAGAGACGATCGATAGCGTGAAAGATGAGTACCGAGGCAATCACGATCCATCCCACGAGATGCGCCTCCTGACCGTTTGCAAGCGCAAGTTCTATCGCTTCAGGCAAAAGATCGAGCAGAGCGACACCAAGCAGCAACCCACCGGATAACGACAGCCACGGATGCAGGTCTTGTTTCCAACGGTACACCACGTAGCCACCAAAAAACGCCGCAACAAAGGGAAAGAATGTGAGGAGGAGCGACAACATAGCTCCAGCATGACACAAA
>CALBSL010000141.1 GCA_937968025.1 uncultured bacterium | reverse complement strand
ATCTACTAGACCCAGGGTGCTTCATTATTTTAATAAGAACAAGCTATTTTCTAAGGACGTGTCATGGTAAATCAAACTTAATTTTTTAAAACAAAATCTACTCCTGTTTCATGTAGGGGATTGGTGCATTGCCTTGTTTTCACTCAGTTTATCTTTTACACTGAAGAGCAATGTATGAACGAATGGCAACGATTTGCGCCTCCGCCTGAGCAATCGGTCGAATATCATCATGAGTTAACCAGAGAAGATCTCATACGTTTGGGCGACATTG
This sequence comes from uncultured bacterium, assembly GCA_937968025.1. Lineage (GTDB taxonomy): Bacteria > Patescibacteriota > Patescibacteriia > 2-12-FULL-60-25 > 2-12-FULL-60-25 > JAGOUA01. Next base: position 1,941 of record CALBSL010000141.1, on the reverse strand, counting down.
ATGACCCTTCAACGAAATATACCCGTCAATTACAAGGCTTTATAGCTTCACAAGAGAACTTGTATAGAGAGTTGCAGTGCCTGACGGCGGATACATCGAAGGAAGTGCATGGAGAGATTAGGCGGGTCCTTAGACGGTTAGTTTTACGTGATCCTGCTCGTGGAGGAATAGGTTATCTCACGTCCTCTTTAGGTCAAAATACAGAGTATGAAAACATGTGGACAGGATTGGTAGCTAAAACATTTAAAGAAAGACCTGCTAAACCAATTGTTATAGAAATAGATGCTTTATTTAGTTTTTATCCAAAAAGTCCTTCCTTGGTGCGTAAGGTCAAAATGTTTTCTGAAGGAGGAACGGCGGATCAAGAGGGTATACCCTACGTTCTTGTTGCTTCTGGAGTAACAGACTCCAAGCTTTTTCCTAAAAGAGTGATGGAAAGAATTCCACGGCAGACACAGGTGCCTAATGAGCTAGAAAAGTTTTTTGTGAATTCTTTTCAAGACATGTTGCGAAATACTTCTTCACCCCTTGATCTATTGGAACGATGGAAAAAAATAGTGCCAAAAACAGTCGAAAATATTGACGAGGATATAAACGTTCTTCTCGCCTGGTGTTTGCTCCGAGCGTTGGGTAACTGGCAGGGCTTATGGTATGAGGGCGAAGAAAAAGGGGTTGGATTATATATTGTGGCTCCTGCGTATTTTCATGATGCTATTATACGCGTGAGATCAAAAGACGAATATCAGGATCGTTCAAAAGTCACATTTGGTTCTAATGATAATCCCGTGTTCGATCGTTCAGAATCTGGTGAGATTATACTTGAGTTTCCTATGCGCAATCGAGGTATGCAGGGGGATTCGCTAGAGCAGTGTCAAGAACGTCTCGTCCCCTTAGCTGAAGAACTTTCAAAAGCGGTTGAATAAACGAAAACAACCCCCGGAAAGGGGATTGTTTTCATGGTGCACGCACGTGGATTCGAACCACGGACCTTTACAATGTCAATGTAACGCTCTAACCAACTGAGCTATGCGTGCGTATTTGTAACGCTAAAATACTACCGAAAAACGTATTTTGCGTCAACCGTTCGCCTCATGCTATACTCTCTCCATCTTAATTCTTTTTGAGCTCTTTATTTGTATGGAGGATCGTCCCAAAGCCCGTCCAAGTGTTCGTCGCCGTCCTACGGCAGCTAAAGCTGCTGCTATGCCCGCAGCATCGTCACCATCTGTAAGTCCACGTAGTGCTTTTAATATGTGTGGTCATGATGGATGTGGTACAGGTTCATGCAATGTACGTTATGTAGGTCCTGTATCTCACCTGCGTGACCATCATGCGTTGCATGCAGCTCGTGGTGTTGCTCATGTGTGGACAGCAGCAATCGTAAGCGGCTTGGCAGTCGTATTAACAGGCGTGCTTGCCTATAACGCCGCTCAAGCAGCTACGGCTAATCGTTTGCCGGCCGGGGGAGCTGCTGCGGCTACCTCGGACATGCGTATGATGATGCAGCGTATGGATCGTATGGAAGCAATGATGCGTAATGTAGCCGAGCGATGCGGTGCAGGTATGGAACAGGGAGAAGTGATGGGTGATGGACAAGAAGCGCGTGATACGAATAATCAAGGTCAAAATAACCGCCGTCTTCTTCCACCTCCACCGTTCAAATCAGCTACTCCTACAAACCCATAAGCCATAAAACAACCAACACCTTCGCCAAGCCGGCGAGGTGTTTTTTATTTTTAAACCGTTGACGATCTATAGGAAAACCCGTATGATCCCCGCACATTCCGGGATCGTCTAACGGTAGGACTGCAGCCTCTGGAGCTGCGTATCTTGGTTCGAATCCAAGTCCCGGAGCCAACCAATATAGAGAGGTAATAAAATTCATTACAGGGGCGTCGTATAATGGTAGTACAACGGTCTCCAAAACCGTTAGCGTGGGTT
>CALBSL010000140.1 GCA_937968025.1 uncultured bacterium | reverse complement strand
CGATGCGACAAAACAAGCAAGAGTCAGTCATAGACTTAAAACGTAACGCGCCTGATTACGGAGCGTCAACCGGCGAACGAGAGAAGATCCACAAAAACGCGACAACGAGGAGCGAGGCAAAACCCGCTAAGAGCCACGCGAGCGCATTCCCGTTCAGAAGCTCTAGCCCGATTCTGCCGAGACAAAGCGCAACGATCGCCCAGAGGTCAACCAACAGCCACGGGCGCGCAGGAGTTTCGGCTACAGGGTGAACGGTGAGACACACTACAAGAAGCGGCACCGCCAAAAAAAGCGGAACATGCCCCAGGACCGCTCCCGGAACAAAACGTTCAAGTAATACCAAAATCAACAACAGAACAGCAAACGCTTGCGAGCTGTGCCACAACCAACCTTTTCCATAAGCGTGAAGAACCTGTTTGAAGTTCATAGGCGATGCCAGGCGGCGGCAAGCTCACGTCGACCCAGTTTCCACCAATCACGCCACGTGGTGGCCGGATGGCGCATATAGCGAACCTCTGCACGACGAACCTCAACCCAGCCTTGGCGGGTCGTGATTCCAGGTAAACCTAACGTCCAACGAACACGATCGATATCTTGGAGCAATGGGACGCTCGCCGCTAATCGAATCCAACCATCCGGGAGTATTTCTGGAGGAAGATACGACGTTTGGATAACCTCAATCCCCTCCGCAATTGGATCCGATTGATCGGTGAGACGACGAGGCTTTGGGAGAAATAGCGCATCTGGCTCAAAGGCAAAAAAGCCATCCCCATAGAGCAACACATCGCCAGCCGGCGCATCAATCACCCGATCACCTGCTCGTTCAGACGGAGCGCGCGACAAACGATACACTGAATGCGTTTGTTCAAGCTCAACTGTCGCCTGCCCTAAGTGCACTGTCTGTAAACCTTCTCGATGACGCGTCTCAGCTGAAAGGTGCTGCGAGTTGGTCCAGGCATGAAGCGGATACGTGGTCGTGGCGTAGCCCGTCTGATCTCCAACATAGAGACGAGGGCCTACCACCCAATGACGAATGTTCGTCGTCACTCCACGCAAGAAAACGTCATCATCAGCCGATAAGGCTAAACGATACGTTCCCGGCTCTAGGGCATTAAATTGAATACGCTTTTCAAAGACAGAACTTGGTGCATTTTCAGTTCGCGTTGGGAATGTCATGACATCGGTCCAAACAACTTCATCGCCGACCAACAGACGGAATGACAAGGTATTTGCTCCTTTGCGCGCACGATTCATGTCTTGAACACGGAAGCGGAAAAAGTTCGCGCCACGCGTTGGGATAAAATACACGTCATGCGACCCGCGCAATGAGAGCGCGACGGATCGTTCTACCGTCGGCAGCTCAATCTCTGTTCCAAGCGTCGTCGAGGCATGCCAGAGAAGCACGCGATCTGCAGGGGCGTTCCATAAGCGATCATCCGGCAATCCATCACGCACGTAGCCAACGAGATCGCCCTTCGTGATGCGTCGCCACCCCTTAGACAGCACCTCGCTCCACACAG
>CALBSL010000139.1 GCA_937968025.1 uncultured bacterium | reverse complement strand
TCGTTGAATATCTTGTCCAAAACCCCAATCTTTTGGAATTCCTGCAGTCCTTCCTGCTTTTTATTGAACAAACGGTAGTACAGCACGAGACCAAGACCACTTTCCGCATAGGCAACGGTCTTGATGATGTGCTTCAAGATAGACGGATCTCCAAAATCGTACGCTTTGGTACGGAAATGACTCTTAATGGCGGCAGTATTATCCGTTGTTACTAGGGTTGCATCGGTATATTTCCCTTTCACGTGCACATCGCCATCGCTTGCACCCATGTACAGATAGTCTTTTCCGCTTAGCGTCACACGCGCAAGCGCCGTTACCACATCCGCAAGCTCGCGCCATCGCCACATGCCTGTATCAAGGTTGTAGACCGCCATGCAGTTCGTATATGAAAGGCCATTGGCTGAAGTATTCCCAAGGTAGAGGACATATTCACGGTCAACAACAGCGCTGCGCCAGTTTGACGACGAAGATTGGCGAATCAACTCTTGAATATCTGCCCCAATCGGCACAGGGAAGCCACCACCACTTGAAATGAGTACCGTATCTTTGTTCGCCCAAATCATGTACTGACCGATGTTCTGAATGGACCGATGCTGCGAGCATCCAACGTCCCATATTTTCTTCTTAGAATCCTGGTCGTACAGATAGGCAGAATAATCCGTGAAGATGACGAGACGGTCCCAGTTAGTCTCAATTCCTGTGATGGATTCAGAATAGTCGACATCGAAGAAGTCGCTTGCCACGGTCCAGGAGATTGAACCTGCACTTGGAACAGAAGAGAAATAGACACGGTAAGGTTGAGCAGCTGCATTGTAGCAGTTGGCGACGTAGAGGCGATCACGGTAGCGCTTGATGTATTTTGCGCCTGGCATGGATGTTGTGAGCGTTGTGCCAAACGTTGTGCCTGTGAGCGTTCGGTTAGGAAGAAACACGTCATCGGTTGCATCGTAGCCGACAAAGAAGCAGTACCCAATGAAATCCTCCATCTCGACAAGCGCATCTTCGTAGTTAGCCCAGGCTGTCTCTGCATCCGTGAGCTCTGTCCATGAGCTCCCTGTGGAATAGAAGAGCTGGAGTGCCGTATCTCCTGAGTTGTTCACCGTTGCCAGAATCTTTTGGACTGCTGATGTCTGGTGGAAGTGGTGGAGCCCAGTGATAGACTTCCCTGATTGAATGGTCGAACCGACGATGGAGTACCCGAGATCTTTGATAAGAACACCTTTTTTGTACGATGGATTACAGCCATTTGCGATCTGAAGTTGGTTGTCGCCTAATAGAAAATGGCTCAACTCCGTAGTTGGGGGTTGCAGGAAGTGCGGAACGTGGAATGGAGCGCGATTTTCAGCCATAGGTCTAGTCTAAGAATGTGGTCGTTGGCTTACTGCCAAACGTGTAGTAGTCGTACTCCTCCAGGGTAGGGAGCTTGTACGTCATGGCATTGTTCTCCATGTAGGCATTGAACTGATTGATGAACTTTGTTTCATCATCAAATTGTTGCTTACGAGCGGCGATCTTGGAGGCAATGTAGATCGAGAGGATGTTGTAGAACGGAATCTCAGTTGTCGTGGCAAACGAAGTGAACGGAGACAAGCGCTTCAGATACTTGAATTTTAGCTTGCGGCCTGAATAGGTCGAGCTCACCGGAACGTTCAAGATGATTGTATTGTTGAAAATGGCGTATTTATCAGGCAATGAAGGCGCAATGTTCTGAAATACATTGGTTCCAGCCGCGATTATGGCCGTGAAAGTAGAGGCAGAGAACCCGGCGAGAACACCTGTTGACTGTGTGTTGGACGTATAGGGCGCTGCACTGATTGTCGAGACGTAGATCGTGCCCTGCTCGCCAAATTCATTCGAGTCCGTAAGCGTGACAGAGGTATCGGATACGCTAATCTGCGAAGCAAGCGTCGTTTTAGCGGTTCCCTCATAGAGCTTGTCCATCTCATCCGGCTGCAGAACCTTGAGCTCACTATTGCCAAGATAGACGTTCATGATGCCTTGCTGAGTCCCCTTGTACTTCAAAGAATAGGTCAAGCCAGATAGGGCATATTCGTTCTCGTTCGTGGTAGTTGCAATCGACGTGTCGTTTTTTACGAGCTCAAAGATCCAATCCTGCTTCTCTTGAACACGGTCAACTGCATCATTCGCATCGCGTAGAAGCTGCGCTTCCTGCGCGTACTGACTGCCATATGGCACGTTTGCCATCGCACATGCCTCCATGGCGATCTTCTCAAATGCTGTATCGCCATTGCCACTGTACGAGGTTGCATCGCAGTACCCAGAATAGGTCGTAGCCGCCTCATTCTTGAAGCGGAAGAAGGCATACCCTGTGGTATTTGTGACATCGGTATACACCGTCATCAGCTGGTCTGCTGTGATGTTGTAGGTTGCGAGTACCGATTTTGAGCCAGCAACGGTTGTCGATCGGCTGAATTCCACCTGGTTGTAATCAAGCACCGTAACAGGCGTATCCGTGTAGTGATCGAACACCGTATTCGCATTCAACGTCAGTGTTGTACCTGATGGAGTCGTTACGGTATGCACACGACAGATTTCTGCTGTCGGATCTCCCCAGTTGCCAACAAGTACGTATTGCCCAACAAGAAATCCATATACGTTGTCGACCGTGAGTGATCCAGAAGAAGCCGCCTTATCCGCCGTCATGCGCGCGGAAGGCTTATTCTCCGTGAGTGTCGAGTGGTAGGCAACAAGAGTGTTATTGCTGACGCTGAGGTTGAGAAGCATAGATGGTTAGGCGGATTTCGTGAAAGGAAGGCCCTTTTTCATAGAGTCCACCATTTTTTGATCGAGGACCTTGATCTCGCCATTGAAAAACTCAAGATAGAACTCCCAGGACGGGATGCTGTGCAAGATGTCTTTTGCATCGGCCCAGTAGACAGATGGGGATGCAGACCCCTTTACAAGTACGTTCTGAAGAGATGTCGTTGGGCTTACAAGAGCCATAAACTTATCCATATCGAGCCCAGGACCTGTACAGGAAGGCTTCAAAGCGTAGATCTCTGAGTGAATGATGATATGGTCACGATCGAGTGGAATATCCCAACGCTTCGCAATCTGCTGAACAAGTTCTGCAGTTGCTTTGTACTGCTCTTCGGTCCAAATATGCCCAGATACACCCTCATGCTCGATAGAAATCGTGTACAGATTTGGATTTTCTGAACGCACAAGCTTCCAGGTTGGTTTGTAGACGCGACCATTGCCCCAAGCCGTATCTGCCTCGTCAACCCACTGATACACCTCGCCTTTCTTCCCTACGCCATAGTGTGTTGAGGCTTGTGACTTTGTATTGCGAAACCAAGCATCAGTGCCTTTGAGTGTCCCGTCCATCAAATGTAGGACGATCCCTACTGGCTTGAAGCCGGATCGTCCTTTCGTGAAGTTCACGGGAATGAGTCGCTTGGTAACGTTCATAGTGTGCTTAGCCCCGCTCTCTTGTGAGAAGAGCGGAGGAAGAACGCTACGGAAGGATTTTTAAAGCTCTTCGCCTTATGTACGTAGGGAGTTCCTCGTACCAGATTACTCTTGCGCCGGAGGTGGCGTGATTAAATCCGACACGTGTTCAGGCTTTCCGCTCATGTCGTGTGACATGACGTCTGCGTGGACTTCCGCATCAGCTTCCGCCTGTGTCTGGAATGGGCGAGAGCGCTGGTCTCCACCCTGGGCCTTCCAAGC
>CALBSL010000138.1 GCA_937968025.1 uncultured bacterium | reverse complement strand
GCTCTTCCGATCTCGCGGCCGGCGCGGCGCCGTTCGCCGGGCTGGGACCGCTCGAGAGCGTTCCCGCCGGCTGGGTACCGTTCGTCCAGGTCGACGACGTCGACGTAGCGCTGCATCGCTTCACGCACGGTGAGGGTACGGAATGGCTTTGCGAGAGCGTGCGTCCAGTTTTGCTCGCGCTCTTTCCCCACCGCGTGCGCCACCGACCGGATCATCGCCTCGGTATCACCAAGCAACGCCTCAAGACCAGCGTCCCGGCGATACCATTCGATCATCAAAAACTCCGGATCGTGCGATCCGTCCCAAGGCTCATGATTGCGAAAGCACGGGCCGAGATCGTAGATCTTGTCCATGCCCGCCGCGAGCAACCGCTTCATCGCATACTCTGGGGACGTGATGAGTGCTGCTGGATGTTTTGTGCCGTTCGCCTCGACCACCTCCGTCCAAAACGGCTCAAGATACGGCTCCTGACCGGGCAAGCCCACCAAGCGCGGGGTCTGCACCTCAAGAAATCCCTCGCCATCAAAATACGCACGCACCGCCTTCACCACCTGCGAGCGCAGGCGAATCAATTCTAGGTTCATAGTGAATACTACAAGAATAAGCCTCTCACGAAGAGAAGCCGTGCGGCGGGGCAAGCGTTCGAAACATGCTCCCACCCTAACAAACACGCCCGCCATTGGGAACGGGAGCGTTGACACGACCCCAAAACTATGGTTGGCTGCACCGCACGGTGCACCCATGACAACCTACGCTGCTTGTCGCGTCACCTTGGCGCATAAACAAACTCACGGCCTACCGAAGCTACGCGCATTTGTGCGCACCGGCTTCTGCCCCTCACCCATACAACCGCAACGGATCGGCGGGCTAGATCCAGAGTCCATTCGACCGATCAGCATCCATCCCCCGTTGCAGATCCACCTCCCCGACCTTGCGAACGGAGCCACGAGCGAACAGCTTGCCTCTTTCCTCGATCGAACGGTTGCCGGGGTGAGCTTCGAGGGGCGTGAGATCATCATTCATCTTGATCGCCTGCCTCGACGAGCTGAGGGAGTTCTCCTCTGTTTGGTGGGGGCCGCACCCCCGCTCAGCAACAAACAAACATCGACGGAGGATCGTTGGTTCACCGATGCCTTTCGCGCCAAAATCGAAGGAATCACCGACCCAACCTTCGAGTTTTGTCCGAATGATCGCGTCTACCACTACACCTCGCTCGCCGCACAAACTCCCCTCTTCGAGGTTCGTGCGGGCGCCATCCGATTCCTCCCCTAGCCGACGAAACGTCGGTTATTTTCATACAAAAAAATCTGAGCAGGACTCAGATAGGGATCATCTCGTTTGATCGGACGACGGTGCTTCTTCGCTGCTCGCGACAGGTTCGGCGATCTGTTCGCTCGATTCTTCCTTCGCGGGAGCCTCGTCAGCAGGGAGCGCGCCCTCACGCCGGCCTCTTCTCGGCGCAGTCTCAGGATCAATCATGCCGGGACGAAGCGCGTGAAGAAGGGCGACGAGCTCGCGCGGCGAAGGCCGAATTCCGCCAACCTTCGTGATGTTATCGAACAGAGCCTGCACTCGCCTGCTGTGCTCATTGTGGATCTCCAGCATGAGCTGGTGCGGCGAGAGCGGATCCTCTTCCTCTTCCTCTTCCTCTTCCTCTTCCTCTTCGTCTCCCCCTGCCTCCCCCGCAAGATATCCCCTGATCTCATCAAGGCTCTGCTCCATCCTCTCCAGACGCTCTGACAGACCGTTGGTCCTGCCGCGCACGATGCCGGCGAGCAGAGCGGAGAGCTCCTCCGCCTTCCCCTGATCACCCGTGACATCACCGTAGACTTTGATCATCTCAGGCAGGAGAGCGAGCTCCCGCTCGGGACGTCGATGCTCATCCCTCTTCTCCAGATAGCGGAAGAACTCGCGAACCGAATAGGCGAATGAGAACGCAGCCGCCCACAATCCGAGCATCAGGAACATCGTAGATCCTCCTCCTCGCTTCTATGCGAGGCCGCCATGCTCCCATTTGTCGGCGTTTTCGTCAATATTTGGATAAAAAACACACACCCAGCGTGTTGCTGGGTGTGTGTTGGAGGATTACCGAACCAGGTATGGAACCAAGGCCATGAAGCGCGCGCGCTTGATAGCGTTCGCGAGCTTGCGCTGGTGCCAGCCGCAGACGCCGGAGCGCTTGCGAGGCACGATCTTACCGAAGGAGGACAAGTAACGGCGGAGCGTGTTCGTATCCTTGTAGTTAATCTCCTGGATGTTCATCTGGCAGAAGAAACACTGTCGATCAATTTTCTTTTTCATAGAGTTGGTGAGCAATGGGCTAGAATCTCTCGTTCCTTGCTCGGGATGTGAATAAGTTACTCGAACGGGTCATGAACTGGCTAGAATCGATGAGATGCGACGGGCTGGAGGGCAAAAGCACCGGAGGCGTACTTGGAGTACGCTGAGGAGATTTTGACCGAAGCCCTAGCAGCTCGCGATTATAGACGGTTCTAAAAGGGGATGTCCTCAATACGGATCTCTTGATCGGCTGGACCCATGCCTTTATCCATCGCATTATCTGCGCTGATAGGCACCACAGACGGTTCATTGCTCATGCGCGGAGCGCCGGGGGCACCTGGGGCGCCACCACGGTCCAACATGATCATGTTTTCTGCAGTGATTTCGGTTCGGGTTTTCTTTTGGCCATCCTGCGCCGTGTATTCACGGGTCTGCAAACGTCCTTCGAGAAACACTTTCTTGCCCTTAGAGAGATACTGCGCACAAATGTCCGCAAGTTTCCCCCAAGCAACAATATTATGATACTCAGCGCGAGTTTGCTTCTGTCCTTGAGCATCCGTCCACTGTGAATTAGTGGCGATGCTAAAGGAACACACATTCTGACCAGATGGCGTGCTGCGTGATTCCGGGTCGCGGGTCACGTTGCCAATGAGTTGAGCGCGGTTAAGATCCATATGCGGCCATTATGCCGACTTTTCCTCTGAGGTCAAAACCTCGTCTTTCTTCTCGGACTTTTCGTCCTTGTTTTCGTCCTTGGCAGCTTCTCCTTCTTCCTTCTTTTCGGACTTTTCGCCCTTGTCGCGGCGGCGGTCGCCACGGCCACCTTCCACCACGATTTCCGTGAACTGGACGAGTTCGAACTTGGCGTCGGAACCCGCTTCGTCGGCACGAAGGATCATGTGGCGAAGAATGTCGTTGTTAATGCGAAGGTTTTCTTCGATCTTTGCTACGGAAGCAGCTTCTGCCTTGAACATGGTCATGACGTAGTGGCCATGGCGCTGTTCTTTGATGGCGTAGGCCAAGCGAAGCTTGCCCAAGCGCTGAGTGGATTCAACGGCGGCACCATATTTGGTGATAAGCGCGCTGATTTTGCTTTCGACACCACCCGCCTCTTCGTCCGTAAACGACGTTGGGATGATGTAGAGAAGCTCGTAACGGTTCTCCATAAGTTGAGACACGGGCCCTTATTTAGGGCTTTAGGTGAGATTTTCTCGCCTAAGCGGCCGGTCTACTAAGAATAAGTAGGCTTATTTAAGCAAAAAAGGACCTGGGAGTCAAGGCTAAGGCACTTGGGCCCAGAGATCCCACGGAGCGAGAAACGCGGCAGCGCGCTTATCCATACTCTTCCTTTGCCGTTTTCATTTCTCGTTCAAATGCCTCGAGTCGGTCGTGGGCGGCAAACCAGGCCTGTTCTTGTTCGAGCGACAACCCCTCGATCTCCTTTAATCGCTTGGCGAGCGTGACATCGCGCTTGAGTGGGTCGGTGACAAATGCCTGGAATATTCGTTCGCGTTCCTTCATGAGGCTCCCCATCTCTTTTTCGAGACGTTCGAGCGCACGCTTCTCTTTTTGCATGTCGTGATACACATCCGTTTTGCAGCGGACGTAGGGCACGCTGCCATCCACACCACCCTCCTCAGCGAGGTCTTGCGGCGGAACAAAAACCTCATTCGTTTTCAGTTCGTGCACGTAGATCTCGTACGGATACGGATATCGTCGCAGCTGACCGGCTCGAATATCAAAAATCGTTGTGGCGATTTCCGCCACGAACGTTCGACTATGGCTCACGAATATCACCGTTCCAGAAAACTCCCTCAATGCTTCAGCGAGCGCTTCGACGGTATCAAAATCAAGATGGTTCGTGGGTTCATCGAGAATGAGTACGTCGTATTTCCCCAAACAAAGCGCCGCGAGACACAAACGAGCACGCTCCCCTCCAGATAGCACGCTGATCGGTTTCTCTAAGTCTTCTTTTGTGAACAAAAAGTTTCCGGCCATGCGCAGCAACTGCTCGGGCAACGTCTCCCCCGCCACAGACGCCAAATAACTGCCGGCCGATCCATATTTCGGGAGCATCTTGGGGACATGCTGTGCGTAATATCCCACTCGCAACTTGTAGCCCCACTTATACGAACCGCTCAGCGCTTCCAATTCGCCAGCAATCGTCTTTAACAGCGTTGACTTGCCCTGCCCGTTTTCACCCACGATGGCTACATGTTCGCCACGCTCAATCGAGAACGAGACATGGCGCAAGACGGGTTTTGCCTGCTCATATCCAATACTAAGGTCTGTGAGCGTTAATGCCGTCCCTTTTTTGTGCGGGGGTGCTTCAATGTGGATACGAACGGTTCGTAGCGAGTGGGCGATTTCGATCGTGTCGAGTTTCGCGAGCAGCTTGAGTCGTGATTGAACCTGCGTTGCTTTCGTCGCACTCGCTCGGAATCGATCAACGAACCGCTGAATGTGCGCCCGTTGCTCTTCGACGTTTTTATTGAAACGCTCACGCATTTGATCGCGTTCTTCTTTGTAGCGCTGATAGGTGTCGACATCGCCTGGGAAGCTTGTGGCTTTTCCACGCTCAAGCTCAACCGTTCGATCACAGACGTTCCGCAAAAACGTACGATCGTGGGAAATAATCAAACATGCGTGACGAAACTCGTTCAACCACGCTTCAAGCAAGAATTGCGTTTGAAGGTCAAGGTGGTTGGTCGGTTCATCAAGGAGGAGAAGGGCTG
>CALBSL010000137.1 GCA_937968025.1 uncultured bacterium | reverse complement strand
TGCGTTATGACGTGGGCATGAACTGGTGGTACACCGTCGCCGCCCAAGAAGGGCTGATGGGACTTGTGGTGCGTGGGGCGCTGGTACTGCTTCTTCTCATCCAAGCGTTTCGACTTGCGAACACCGATGAAGACCGGGTTGTGGATGCGGTGCTCGCCTGTGCGGTGGTCGGCCTGCTACTCATGTCTCACCCGTATACATGGCTCCTTGTGTTGAGCTGGTTGATTCTCGGGAGAGCGGCTGCCCAAGCATTCTCATGGCCTGCTAGCGGTCGTCGTGGCGTGGGAGCGGCATTTGGTGTGATTGGAATCGTTATGATCATCGCCCTCGTGGGACAGCTTCAGCGGATGATAGCGGATGGACGGGCTTCACGTGCACTCGTTGCAGCTTCGACGGAAACGCGGCTTCAGCTCATGCGATCTGCGCAGCGGGGTGCCTCCTGGGTGCCGGAGTACGCCTTCATGCTCTCGCAAGCCTATATTCAGCGAATAGCTGAACAACTTATTGATCCTGCTGCTGCTTCTGCCGAAGTTCAGACCCTGCTTGCCGAGGCGGTGAACCTGGCAAAACAGGCGACCGGGCGATGGCCAGAGCTTGCCGATGCCTGGATGATGCAAGGGGCGACCTATCAGGCGATCGCCTCCGTGACCCGAGGTGCGGACCAATTCGCTATTCAGGCCTATCAAGAAGCGATCTGGCTCGCCCCGCAACGACCAGATGCTCCGCTCGCCATCGCGCAGGTGTATCGGTATCGAGCGGACGCGACCACGCCGCCGTCCGCAACAAGTAGTACCAAGGAAGGCTTTGAGGCATATCGCATCGAACAACAGCGCCTCGCCACGCAGTGGCTTCAACGGGCCTACGAAAAGAAGTCAGATGACCCAGGAATTCTGTATGCCTACGCAACGAACCTCCTACAGATGGGGGAGGCGAACGTGGCTCTTCCGCTGCTTCAACAGCTTGTGGTGGCAGAGCCAGACCGCGTAGACCTTGGCCTTGAATATGCCACCGCTCTTGCGCTCACCAAGCGGTATGATGAAGCTATCCCGTATGCCCAGCGTATCGGTTCAGGTGATCCCCTCTACGCGACGTCTCGTCAGCTGCTGACGGATTGGTATGTGGCAAAACAGGATTGGGTGAATGCCCTTGTTGCATGGAAATCTCTCCCCGCCGACCTGCAAACGTCCACCGCTTTTCGAACGCGCTTGCGTGAGCTACAATCTAAAGCAGGAACCGCAGGTCGTCGGTAGTACTATGTTTCGCTCCTTACGTTCATTGTTTCGTCGGTTTACGACGCCAACGCCCGCCGACACCGCGCGGCGGCGGTTGTTTTCGGAGCAGCAAGAACTCGCGAAGGAGATTCGAAAAGCTTTCCGCGCCTACGAGCGACGCCTCGCCTATCTCGAGCAACGTCTCATCCGTCATTCGGATGATGACCTTACCCGGGATGAGCGCGTGTTTGAAGCGTCTCACAAGGCCCTCACCCAAGTCCTCCAACGACTTCGTGCGGCAGATGCGGATGCAGACGCCCTTGTTCGAGAATGGCAAGATTGGCATCGTGCGTCGCAAGACGTGACGACAGAACAGCAACGAACTCGCCTCGAGTTGCTTCGATCAGAGCTGCATCTTCGTGGCATTTTCCCCTCAGCTCCTGAGCGGAGCAGCGCTTCAGCGCAGCCGGTACCGGCTCGACAGCGTCCAAAACGACGATATGCGCCAACACAGCTCAGTTCGGATGCGTTAGAGGCGGTTGATCGCATCTACGAACCGAGGTTACGGGGATCTCACACGGAAGCAAGCCACTTGTTGCGACGTCTATGGCACCACGGCCATCCGCTGCAGACCGCCTCCATTGCGAAACAGGTGAAGCATCTCCATGGGCTTCGGCGCCGATGGCAGCTAGCCATTGGACGCGGGGAGTCCGCCCCTAGAGCTTGACGGAGCTCGGCGAATTGAGCACAATACGCCCGTTCCACATCCGGGCTCTTAGCTCAGCTGGTAGAGCGCTTCCATGGCATGGAAGAGGTCAGCGGTTCGATCCCGCTAGGGTCCACCAAACAAAAAACTCCGCTTATGTGGCGGAGTTTTTTGTTTGTGTCTCATCGGGTATAGGCGAGCGGATTCTTGCGTACGCCGTTCAAGTAGACTTCGTAGTGCAAGTGGGTACCGGTTGAACGACCCGTTGTCCCGACGTAGCCGATGACCTCACCGCGCTTGACCTCGTCTCCCACCTGAACGAACAGCTTTGAGGCGTGGGCATAGCGTGTGCGGAGGCCGCCTGGGTGATCAATGACGATCTGGAGTCCGTATCCACCGCTATTCCATCCGGAGGTGATCACTGTCCCATCTTCAGAGGCGTAGATAGGGTCGGTGTAGTCTCCATCAATGTCTAGACCGGTGTGATTCCAGCCGTAGTACTGGTTGATGACCGCGAGACGGGTTGGCCAGAGAAGCTTTGTTTTTTTCTTGGCTTCGCTTTCGTCTTTCGCCTCAGGAACGGCTCGAGTATCCTCTTTGGAATTCGAGAGCTCCTGATAGATGTCGTAGGCTTTATTGCGAATCTTTGCGATTGGAATATCCGGCTTCACAGCGACGCGCCCAACGACCTTCGGGGTTTTGGTGGTGGCGGTTGCGGCGGGCTTTGCGGTGGTGGCACTCGGTGTCGTTGCCGGTGCGGCGGGTGCTACAGGGGGTTTTGTCGCAACGGTAGCGGTCACGACTGGTCGTCCACCAGGAATGATCACCTCACTGCCTACGGAAAGCGTTTTTCCAAGAGTATTTACAGCGATGATCTCACTTGTTTTGATTCCATACTTGGTAGCGATGGCGGCAAGCGTTTCGCCACGCTTCACGGTGTGTACAACGCCTGATACTGGAAGAATCTTGAGATTCATGCCAACGCGGAGCGTGCTCTTTGTCGTCAGATTGTTTGCCCAGAGCAAGGTCTCTTGCGAGATACCATTGCGGCGAGCAATAACGGCAAGCGTATCACCTGATCGGACGGTGTACGTCTGCACACCTCGTTCGGCGGGAGTTTGAGGAGAGGTTGTCTCAGGTGGAATCTCGATGGCCACGGTCTCGCGTGGCGGCGTTGGGCGTTCAATGGATGTTCCGTCTGGGAGAGGTTGATAGGCGATGACGCCCTCAATCCCTTGATCGCTCACGAAGGCGAACTCGTCATCCGTAGGAAGATCGAAATCAATGCCAGGAGCTTCTTGAAGTGTATCGGTGAGGTAATCCGTAGGAGCGAGATCGTTCATGCTCGCGCCCTCTTGTGTGACGGACGCTTCGCCATTGGTGACAAGAGCGTAGAGAATGGAGCGCTGTCCCACGTCTACCGCCGCAGATGCTGATTGAAAGTGAATCAGGGTGAGCGGGATGGCGACGACCACAAGCAGAATATGAAGGGTATACTTACTTGTGAAGAACAAGAAAAAGACTCCTCTGGTGGAAGCAACGGTTTTACGCAACCGAAGATCAGCGAAGAACATCAACCGATAGAACGGAATGATGATCGCGGAATGAATGATCTTTGCTGGGAACGAAAGCAGGTGACCAACATACCCAAAGGCTCGTCCACAGAGGAGGACGGAGGCTCGAATCAGGTCAAGGGCACGAAGGGCGATTCGAGTGAGTAGGAGAGGAAAGGATGGGCGCTGAATAGAAACCTCCAGATTCGGAGACGAGCGCAGAACGTAGGGCAACCAGGACAGAATTCTACAGGCCCGAACCGACGGTACGTGACGCGCTCATAGTGGACGTGGTCACGCAGCCGATAAAGCACGAAGTGATGTAGAGTGTGGATCCAGGATAGGGAATGGGGGGTGCGACGTCAAGATTTTTTAGAAATATTGGCTTAAAATTCATCTTTTTTTCGATAGGTAAGCGCTTCGGTGACGGCAGCCGGCCCGATTAGCTCGTGACCGTCGAGATCAGCGATCGTGCGTGCGACGCGCAGCAATCGTGTATAGCCACGTGCAGACAGCTGATACCGTTGAACAGCGAGCGAGAGGATGTCTCGGGAATCGGGGCTGAGATGGGTCGGCGTTTCAAGCTCGGACAGCGAAAGGCTGCTCGAGAGGCCCTTTCCATCAGCTGATCGAGAGCGCATGCGTTGTCTGGCGGCGAGCACTCGTGGCACGGGATCACTCGCCGAAGCAGAAGGCTGCGGCTGTTGAAGCTCATCATGCGGAAGTCGATCCATATGTACGAAGAGATCGATACGATCCAAAATCGGCCCACTCAGGCGCTTTTTATAGGCTTCGATCCGAGACGGAGGGCATTGGCAGCGGTTCTCGATGGAGCCGGCAAACCCACACGGACAAGGGTTCATCGTTGCAATGAGCTGAAAATGCGCAGGAAAGCAGAGCGATGCGCCTACACGGCTGATGTGAATCAGGCGGTCTTCAAGCGGTTGTCGAAGAGATTCGATAAGCGTTCGAGAGTATTCGGGAAGTTCATCGAGAAAGAGCACGCCGTGATGCGCGAGCGAGATCTCCCCAGGTCTTGGTATACTGCCGCCACCAACAAGCGAAAGAAGGCTTGAGGTGTGATGGGGCGAGCGGAATGGCGGTTCTACGAGCAGCGCAGGATGTGTGAGAGTGCCTGCGGCGGAATGAATCTGGGTTGCCTCGAGCGACTCTTCAGTCGTTAATGGCGGGAGGAGGGAGGGGAGGCTTCGCGCAAGGAGGGTCTTTCCTGACCCAGGGGGACCATAGAGAAGGAGGTTGTGATGACCGGCGGCCGCAATCTCAAGAGCGCGTTTCGCCTGTTGATGTCCGCGAACCGCTGAGAGAGGTGATGTCTTGGGTTTGATCGACGTCGTTCTATTCACGGCTGGTGTTGCGACCGGAACATTATCTTGATGAAGATAGCGTACAAGGGTGCGAAGATCCGGAACGGGCACGGCACGCACGCCATCGACGCATGCGGCTTCTTGGGCGTTATCTGGGGCAAGATAGAGTCGATCATAGCCACGTTGCTGCGCCATCACGGCAATAGCGAGTGCGCCTCTGATAGCACGAATCGATCCATCAAGCCCAAGCTCGCCCACGAATAACGCTCCACGCAAGCGCTCAAACGGCACGATTCCTTGATGGGCAAGCAGGGCGACAGCGATAGGCATATCAAACAACGATCCGCTTTTCTTTTGATCAGCGGGAGCAAGGTTGATCGTGATGCGTGTCGTAGGAAAGGGAAAGCCAGACTGACGAATGGCGCTTCTGATACGTTCTCGCGCTTCTTGCACCGAAGCATCGGCAAGGCCGACGAGCGTGAACGAGCTCAAGCCGGGGCTGATGTCAGATTCAACGAAGACGGGTTCGGCACGAACGCCGATGAGTGAGGCGGATGCGAGAGAGGAGGTCATGCCTTACTCCGTGGCATGGATTTTGATCGTTGTCGAGAGGGGATGTGCAGCGAAAGACCAAGAAGTACGAGAAAACCAATCAGGATGGCAAAATCCGCGATGTTTGCGACCGTACGATGCCAAAACAGCATCCAGTCACGAACGAAGCCTAGGGCGACTCGATCATACAAATTGCCAATGGCGCCACCAAAGACCAGCCCCCCGCCAAGCAGTAGGGCGGGATGCTTCCAGTGCGCTGCATTCGCAAAAATAAACGAAAGAAGCCAACCACAGAAGACAAGGGCGGCAAGAATAATGAGTGGGAGCGGAATGGGGGCGTTAAACGTGGCGCCGAGATTCGCATGGAGATAATGCTGGATTCTTCCCCCAAACCAGGAAAAGCGTGGAAGTGAATCGAGCAGGAACCGATCAAAAAAAATGTACTTGCTGAGAAGATCAGCAACAGCGGTCAGGAGAGAAGTGAGAGAGAACAGTCCGATGGCTACAGCTCTTGTGTAAGGGTTTTTTTGCATGCCACGCAGGAGGAGGATTCCGGTCGAGCTTCTAAGCGCTTCAAATCAATATCTTTATTGCAGTATTTGCACACGCCGTAGGTCCCTTTTTTCACGGTAATCAGTGCCTTGCGAACATCTCGAAGCTCTTCTTGGAGCTTGTCGACGACGGGCATATCGTCGGAGAGAGCGGTGCTCTCGATGCCGTTGTCATCATCGGTATCGCCCCCTGTTTCCATGTGTTTTGCAATATACGTGCCGGGAGCTGCTGGATCCTCATCAGCAATTTCAAGCAAATCTTTGGTCAACCGTTCTTCGTGGGCCAGGAGAAGGGTCTCGAGGCGTTGTACGTCGGCGGGAGAGAGCATATGTTTAAAGAAAGTATACCACGGCAACCCGGGAAACACGGAACGAATTGTCAATAGAGATTGCGTTTCACGAAATTTT
The DNA here is from genome assembly GCA_937968025.1 of uncultured bacterium. GTDB lineage: Bacteria > Patescibacteriota > Patescibacteriia > 2-12-FULL-60-25 > 2-12-FULL-60-25 > JAGOUA01. The sequence continues at coordinate 10,000 of CALBSL010000137.1, read as the reverse complement.
TGGAAATAGATAAAGGCGTCGATGGCGCGCCTGGTGGAAGAGACGCGGCAGTCGACGCCGCAGGAACGAAGGCGGTAGCCTTCTAGGTCTCATCCGCGAGGGGTGAGAAGCGAAAAGGCATTTGAGGGACCGAACTTGCGTTCAATAGTTTGGCAACAGCCCACCTGATGGTAGAGCCCTCGATAGCACGCCCGAAGGTCGTACTATATGAGTGAGAGATACCGATCGTCACCACAAGCACGTGTGACGAAATCAAGCGAGGATGCCTCCCCATTCCATGTGGAATCAATCCCCGTAGGGACTAGGGGGAGGGAAGGATCGCTCCATTCCCTGTCTCTGCAGACAAAGCGCTTTCTCCAAAAAGACAGGGAATGGAACTCTGAGAATATGTATGCGAGATGATGAAGGGATCACCCGCTAGAAGGAACTATGTGACAACAAACCCGTCACAAGAAAAAGGGTGAGGAACAAACGTGTTTTCGAACAATCGCCCTGACCAACAAAGAACGAGAAAGCAATCAACGCACATTCACGAACATCACTCACACACCTCACCTACACACGAACAAGGTACACACCGACAAAGAGCGAGATCTTCAGTTGTAGGGCCGGCGCAAAGGTAATCGCTTGATCCCGGCGAGGCGAGATCCAAGCACGTAGGTAATGGGTCCGGCGTATGAAAGAACAGTGTGGCTGTACTCTTGTTTCAACCACATATTCACTATAGCATTTTTTTTCGGTTTTTTCAACCACCGCATCTATCGCCTTGTGCTGCAACGGTTAGAGCTACTTATCCACATCCACTCGTTCGCGAAGGCAGATCGTGAATTGACCATTGAGCTCACCGATCTGAAAAAAAGATGGAGGGGTTGTGCCGAGTCGCGACCATGCATGCGCCAGGGACGATCCACTCAATTGAAAGAAGGGGTGGAAGCGTGAGTTGCTACACGAGGCGAGTGTCGCAGGAGAGCTATTGCCAGATTGGACCGTGGTTGTGGTGACGGGAGAAACGATCAACCGTCGGATACTCGCCGAGCCATCAGCAAGGAGGTTCACTCGATTTATCGTGGTGGTGGTCGCAAGAATCTGTCCAAGCGTTGAGCTGGCGTTCCGAAGTTCCAAGGACCAATCGGTGAGGGTTCCAGTCGGGCTATTCCAAGCGATGCGAGAAATATCTTCACGCCAAGGAGCAAGACCCTGTATTCCGAGAACGAGCCGTTGCAGAAGAACGCTATCCAGAGGCGATTGCTGTAGGGTATAGGATGTATCGTAGCCCTGCAGAAGTTCGACGGTGGGTTTGGTGGCGGGGATATTCGTGGCGAACACAGAATCATTCACCGCGAATGAAATAGTCCCGTCTTCGGTCATCAACTGGCCACGAATGAGCGGTTGTTTGATCCCATTGGTCCAAGCGGCGCGGTCACGCAGCTGAAGCGGTCGGGTTGAAGAGGGCGCCTCAGGATGGACGAATACGGCATACACGCCATATCGCTCGATGACGTTCCAGCCCTGCGGGGTTTTTGCCCAGCGTGGGGCGATGAGCCAGGTCGGTTCTTCGAACGAGCCGCCAACAACGCGAGGAAGAAGGCCGGCGCGAACATCTTTCCAAGCGGGGGAAATGGTGAGTCGCTGTTCGGAACGGAGTGTCTCAGTCGCCGTTCGTGAGGAATCAAGCGTGATTGCTCCTTGTGGAACGGAGAAGGTGTGTGTTCGTTGTTTCCACCAACCAAACGCGCAGAGGAGGAGTAAAACAAGCGTTGCGCCACCGATAATAAAAAGATGTGCACGAGGACGCGCTTCGCGACCATCGAGAATTTGATGGTCGGTTCCCATCGGCGGAAAGTACTCTTCCATGGATGATGTCTAGAGTAGCGAAAAGAATCGGGTTTGGCGAGCGATCTCACAGGTCAAGCAAAACCCGGTCCAAAGACCGGGTTTATGCTGTATATGCTTACGAAATCACTCGTGGTGTTCGTGGTTGATCGTCTGATCGTGGCGGGCGAGGTCCATCTCCTTCGCGACGAGGTCCGCGAGAGAACCCTCCGCTGCGCTGTGGAGCGCTCGCTCCTTCCGGCGCCGGTGGGTAGACGTTTCCTTCGGTGCGCTTCATCGAGAGGTTGAGGCGACCCATGTCGTCGATTTCGTACACGACTACATGTACTATCTGACCAATCTTCACGATGTCACCCACTTTTCCAACGCGATACGGCGCCATCTCAGAGATGTGTACGAGTCCTTCGACCTTTGGCAGGATTTCGACGAAGGCTCCGAAGTCGAGAATGCGCGTGACACGACCTTCGAAGGTTTCGCCGGCTTTCACTTCGCGGGTGAGCTGCTTGATCCAATCGACGGCTGCCTGCAGTGATTCAGGATTGACCGACGTAACGGTCACCTGACCGCTATCCTCAATATCAATTTCAACTTTATGTTTTGCGATGATCTCGTTGATCACCTTTCCGCCTGGACCAATGACATCACGAATCTTCTCAGGGTTGATCATGAACGTGACAATGCGAGGGGCGTACTTGGAGAGTTCTGCGCGAGGAGCTGGGATGACGGCGAGAATGGTCTCGAGAACCTTGAGACGCGCATCACGAGCACGGGCGAGCGTTTCTTCAACGACGTTCCATGGGAGACCGCTGGTTTTGGTGTCCATCTGAATGGCGGTGATGCCATCCTTGGTGCCGGCGATCTTGAAATCCATACCACCAGCGCCATCTTCCATGTCTTGCAGGTCGGTGATCACCTGGTAGCGATTGTTCGCTTCATCGCTCGCAAGCCCCATCGCAATACCCGCAACCGGGGCAGTAATCGGCACACCGGCATCCATGAGGGCGAGGGTAGATCCACAGGTGGCGCCCATCGAGCTTGAGCCGTTCGATTCGAGTACTTCTGAAACGACACGCATGGTGTACGGGAAGAGCTCACGAGTTGGTAGCACCGGCATGATCGCACGTTCGGCGAGTGCTCCGTGCCCGATTTCACGACGACCAGGACCACGGTTTGGCTTGGTTTCGCTGACGGCGTAGCTTGGGAAGTTGTAGTGATGGAAGTAGCGCTTCTTCATCTGGAATTCCATCGTGTCGAGTGTTTGCTCCATCCCAGGTGAGGCGAGCGTGACGGCGGAAAGCACCTGCGTTGAGCCACGCTGGAACAGGCCCGATCCGTGGGTGCGAGGCATCACACCGACCATCCCCCCGAGGGAGCGAATGTCGTGGAGGCCACGTCCATCTGGGCGACGGCCTTGGTCCAAGATAAGGCGGGTGACGGCAAGTTCAGCGGCGTCTTCGATGCGCTGCCAGAGAACATTCTTCCATTCTTTGCCGAGACCTTGTTCGGCAGCATGGGCGAGGACGCGTTCGGCAAACGCCTTGAGCGCCTGCTTGCGATCGGCTTTGGTTTTGAGCGGCTGAGCAAAGAGCTCGCCACCGTGTTCCGCAAAATAGGCGTCAACGAGTTGCTTCGCGCGCTGCAAGCCTTCAGCTTTAGTGGTATCAGATTCAGCGACGGGCTTTACCTGCTTTTGCTTGCCGTGCAGCTTCACGACTTGTTGGATGAGCTCGATCACGGGCTGGAGTTTTTCAGAGGCAAAGCGCATGGCGGCGAGCATGTCCGCTTCGGACACCTGTTTCGCTCCTGCCTCAACCATGAGGGTTTTTTCGCGAGTACCGGCGACCACAAGGTCAAGATCGCCCTGTTCTGTCTGCTGATAGTTCGGCATGAGGACGAGCTCGCCATCCACCCGGCCAACACGAACGGCCGCAATCGGCCCATTCCATGGAATATCAGAAAGCGAGAGCGCACAAGAGGCGCCAATCAAGGCAGGAATGTCCGCATCGTTCTCTTGGTCATGGGAAAAAACGGTTGCAACCACCGCTACTTCATTGCGAAGGGTGGAAGGAAAGAGCGGGCGAACGGCGCGATCTACAAGACGGCCAGACAAAATGGCTTCGTCGGTAGGACGCCCTTCACGCTTGATGAAGCGGGAGCCTTTAATTCGGCCCGCCGCATACATACGTTCTTCGAAATCCACGCTGAGCGGGAAGAATCCAGCGTCTTCGCGAGCTTCGCCGAGGGTGGCAGCACAGAGCACCACGGTATCTCCGTAGCGCACCACACACGAAGCGTTTGTTTGTTGAGCGAGGAGACCGACACTGATGGTGAGGGTACGTCCAGCGAACTCAATGGAATAGTCTTTTGCAGGTGACAACATATTAATAGGTTACACGGATTTCACGACGTCCACCGGAGCGGGGCTTTTTCCCATGTCCAGACGGTCCGGACGAGCTCGGGGGTTCAATGGGGCCGCCAAGGAGGGAGGCTTCTTCGTGGGTGGGTAAATCAAGCGGTTCGTCATCGGTTGGTTGCTCATGACCCATGCTGCGTCGCCGAGGCCGAATGAGGAAGAGATCTGGATCACTTGCGAGATCAATGAATCCATCGGCAGTTTCTTTGAGGGTCGCATTGGTCGAGGCATCAAACGCCGCTACTTCACACACGACGCCATGACTTTGCAAGTGTTTCACGAGAGGAACGAAGTCACCATCTCCCGTGACGAGCACCACCACATCAACTTTTGAAGCGATCTGCACAGCGTCGATCGCCATGCCCACGTCCCAGTCCGCTTTTTTCTGTCCGCTGGCGAACTCTTGTACGTCTTTCATCTTGAGTTCGATGCCATTTTGGGTGAGGGCTTCAAAGAACGCTTGTTCTTCGCCAGTTTTTGATTTTGCAACGTAGGCGATGGCACGAATGACGCGACGATCTCCGACGGCGGCCGCAACGACGGCAGGGAAGTTCACACGAGCGCTGAACAAGTGTTTTGCCGAATGATACATGTTTTGTGTATCAATAAAGATCGCGACACGCTGATCCGGACGTTTAAACATAGAAATGGGGTACCAAGCAGGATAGCCTGGGAATACTCTGCAAAAAACCGCAGAATAACGAGAGATTAAATGGAAAAAACACCTACCGTGACAGGGGAAATGCTACCACGATGAGCCGCGTTTGTCGAATAGGCCGTTTCTTTCTGATTGTGGTATACTGAAACCAATCTCTCTTTATGCTGCGTTCTTTTTTGGCAAAGTCTCTCCGCGTTCTGCCGCTGGTTCTAGCGATTGTGGGCGGAATCGGTGTGGTCGGGACTGCACCGGCGTACGCAGACGGGGTGTGTGGCTGTGCGTGTTCAGGGCCGGGCGGAGCCTCGGCGCCGGGCGGATCAAGATGCTCTACGGATCTTGATTGCACCTATACATCTTGTCGTACGTATTGTGCGGCATATGGGGCCTTCACTCCTGGCGTCTCTGCGGATGGTCGGCGTGTCTATAGCTGTGTTGGCGGTGTGAGTAACGATGGGGGTATCACTACAGAAGAGCAGGAACGGATCGATCGTCAGGTTGCTCCAACCACGCAACCACGAAATGTGACAGGAGGAACGACGCCACCGCGTGGCGGTGCAGCGCCGGCGGCACGTGGCACGTGTGCGTTTTCCTGTGGCTCCGAATCTGATGCTCCGCGCGCGGTCACGGTACCAGTCGCTTGTTCTACAGATCAGGATTGCGCGAGCGCCTGTACAACTCGCTGTCCGGTACCTGGTCCAGGACAAACAGATCCGCAGGGGCGGCCAACAAACGGACTTCCTGCGGATGCCACGGGACTCGTGTGTTCTTTGCGACCAAATCCACCAAGATGTGTGATCACGCCAGGCGCCGCTGGCGGCACAACGACTGGCAGCTCAACGGGATCAGGTGACGGAAGCGGTGGACTTCGCTTTGTTCTGCCATCGTGTACAGAGAACGGGAACTGTTCGCTCACCGACATCATTAACACCGGCGTACGGGCGGCCAACTTTTTGCTGGCGTTATCCGGCTTAGTCTTTCTGGCAACGGTCCTCTGGGCTGGTGCGCAGCTGATTTTCTTTGCGCAAGATGCGAAATCCATTTCAAAAGCCCAAGCCATGCTCACGAGTGCGAGCATCGCCATGATCATTATTATGGTGGCGGGTGTCGCGGTACGCTTTGTTTCATCGAGCTTGGAGGTGACGCCATCGCTTTTACAAACCCCAGGAACCGCGTCAGGATCGCGCTCTACGACGCCTCCGCCGGCCACTCCTGCAACTCCTACTCCGACACGCTAGCCCTCTTGTATGCATCGACTCTTCTTCTTTCTCGTTCTTGCGCTCTCGGTTTTGGGTGTCTTTCGTCCGATGACGGTTCAGGCGCAAGAAACATCTACCCGAAGGTGTTCATTCTATTGTGTTCCGGTGGATGAAAACGGACAACCACGAGGTGAGCCTATACAGGCGCAGGTGGTTGAGCAATGCGATGCGAATCCTGACTGTGAAGCTGCATGTCGTGATCGGTGTCGAACGAATGGAACAGCAAATATCGATAGCGAAGGACGGCCCACCAATGGTCTTCCTCTTACTTCCGGCAGGCTCGGCTGTCATATTCCAAGTGTTTCGACCGCCTCGACACGTCCACGGTGTGTGGATATAGCTCCTTCGGGAGGTGGAACAACCGGACAGGGTGCCACCCCATCTTTAGGTGGGGCAGGCGGACAGGGGACATCCGCAACCCCAACAACACGAACCGCTGGTTCGCCTGGCGCTATCGAGCTTCTGAACCCGCTTGGTCGTGGAGTCACGAGCATTCCTCAGCTCTTTGGCCGTATCGTTCGAGCCTTCATGGGGATCTTGGGAGCCTTAGCGCTGTTCTGGTTTGTGTGGGGAGGCATTCTCTGGATGACCGCCGAAGAAAGCAAGCGTTCGGAGCAAGCACAAACGATTATGAAGAATGCGGCACTCGGACTGATTCTGATCTTCTTTTCGTACGGACTCACCTCGGTCTTCTTGGGGCTGTTTGAAGAGCTTGCGACAAACGCACGCCCTCCGTCTCGAACCACGACACAAACTCGATAACCTACCTATGAAACGATTTTCTGTGTGGCGAGTGGCGCTGGTTGCAGGCGTCGCGATGATCGCTGGATGGGCGGGCGGGTCATCGGCTGAGGCCGGCACCTGTGCGCGGTTTTGTATCCCAACGCTCGTGGGTTCGGATGTGATTCGCACGGCTGGGGGCGCATGTACACAAGCGAGTCAGTGCTCGAGCTTGGAATGTCCGAGACTGTATTCCATTGCCACAGACGACCAAATTCGTGCGTATTGTCGAAACGCAGGTCCTGAAGTATTGGAGTTAAATGGGCGTCGAACAACGACTGATGCAGCGCGCTGGTGTGATGACTTCCTGGGCGTCTCTTCGCCGGCGATGCGTCAGGAGACCTTTGATGGCCGCTGCGCAATCCCATACACCGGTCAGGATGAAGTACGCGGTCCGGTGACCGTCACGGCAGAGCCGGCTCCAGAACCAGCTCGACCAGGCGATCGATTCCGGTGTCGCTACTTGTGCTTGGGGGAGTCGCAGCCCCGTGACGGCGGTTCATGTGTCGCGGCAACAGATCAGTCCGCGTGTGTTCGTGAGTGTCAGATGGTGTGTGGTGGCGAATCATGTGCCGGAACGTTTAATGGAGGCGCATTTCGCAACGATCCAAATTCGATGAACACCCGGCCTATCTGTATTCCAACGCGGCCGGAATCAGCGCCAGCGAGCACGGCGCCCGCCACAAGCGTGGGCGGCATTCGTGACACGGGCCGGATCGAGCCAATCAATGAAGTGTTCAGCTCGCTCTCAATCACCGCGTTTATTGGGGCGGTGGTAAAAACGTTGATTGGTCTTGCCGGCGCCCTCTTTCTCTTGATGCTCTTGTGGGCAGGTTTTCGCTGGACGACTTCCGGGGGAGATCAAAAAGGCGTCGAGGCCGCACAGACTACGTTGCGAAATGCGGTGATTGGGATGATTGTTGTTGCAACGTCGTATGTGTTGGTGACCGCCGTTATCGAACTCTTTAGTCGAGCAACCACGCTTGCCTCTTGACCATTGTTCTCGACGGGTCTTGTTCATGCTATACTCGTTATCGCAACTGGCGCGTGCTTGTATCGCGTCCAACTATGCATCTATCTTTTCACACACAGAAAGGGGGTGAACTCTCATGACAGCAGCAATGAAGAAGTTCTTTGCTGGAATTGCCACCGTCGGTATGGCGCTGAGTATGTTCGCCCCATCGTTCGCCTTCGCTCAAGGGTCCGTTGGAACGCTCACCGCTGACGACCTCGGCATTACAGCGATTGAAGACAGTGGAATCAAGCTCGGTGGTGGAGACGTCCGTCAAACGGCCGCTCGTATCATCAACGTAGCGTTGAGTTTCCTCGGGATTATTTCCGTCATCATCGTACTTGTTGGTGGATTTAAGTACATGATCAGCGGTGGTGAAGAAAAAAAGACGACCGAAGCCAAAAACCTCATCGTTTCCGGCATCATCGGTCTCGCGATTATCTTGTCCGCTTGGGCAATTACTCGCTTCGTAGTCAACAGCTTGCTTACGGCCACCAGTGGTCGCGACACGGGCTTCTAACGTTTTCTCCATGTCCTCTCCTACGCGTATTGCGCTCCTTTCGCTCGCTTTCCTGAGTGCTCCTCTGGTGGCTTTTGCGCAGGTTGATGCGATTCGAGCAGGGGTGGACGCGGCGGCCACGCAGGGAGGAATTCAAACGGTGGGCTGTACGGGAACGGCCTGTATCGTGACGATCATTGGGAATGTCGTAAACATTGCGCTCTCCTTTTTGGGAGTTCTGCTGCTTTGTTACCTTCTCTACGCCGGGTTTCTTTGGACAACCGCTGGTGGAGACTCAAAGAAAACTGACGCAGCAAGATCGATCATTCAAAATGCCGTCATCGGGCTGGTACTCACGCTTTCCGCCTTTGCCATTTCAAACTTCGTGATCGAGCAATTGGCTGCCATTAACTCCTCCGCTGGCTCAACCTCTTCCGCTCCCGCTACTCCTACAACGGAGACCGGCGGGGGGACGGGAGGGCCGGGCACCGGCGGAACGGGCGACACAACGGGAGGAACGCGATAGATGTAAGCAAGATCCATTCAATATCATTTCGACCTTATGAAATTTCTTCGATCATTGGCATTTGCCATGACCGCGGTCTCGATGCTCGTCGGCTTCTCAGCACCGCTGACAGCGTCGGCGCAGAATACGGGACAAGGTGTCCAGCAGGGAACTCCTAGAAACCCACTCACGGGAGCCGCAACGGATTATAACCGAGCCATTCAGAATCGTGCGGGCTTCGGCACCACGGTTCGCACCCTTCCTGACATTATTGGAAACATCGTGAACATCGTTCTCAGTTTCCTCGGCGTACTCCTCTTGGTGTACCTGATCTACGCGGGCTTCCTCTGGATGACGTCTGGCGGTGACAGCAAGAAGGCGGACAGTGCGAAGAGCTACATTCAGAATGCGATCATTGGGTTGATCATCATTCTAGCGTCTTTCGCCATCTCTAACTTCGTCATCAGTAACTTGGTGAATATCCAAGGAAGCTAATGATGAGCGTCAGAAAAAAACGAGCTTCGGGCTCGTTTTTTTGATGAAAAGAAAAGGCCCCAAGCCGAGATTGGCTTGGGGCGGTTGGGTCAGCGGAACTCCATGTCCATGGCGGTGGTCGTCGGGTACGACACCGTGTTGAGGGTGGTCGTGTGGCGACCAACGAGGGTTCCTTGCACCGTGTACGAGTTCACCGAGTAGGCGACCATGTCCACGCGGTATTGTCCGTCACGGAGCATTTCGAATTGCACCGTGGGCGAGTAGTCCGCGCCGTGGCTTGGGGGCAGGACGCAGATCGTTTGCCCGGCCTCGGTGAGGATCCGGGGGAAGATCCGCCCGTCTTGCGTCGGGCAGATCAGTTGCCCGTTGACGTAGAAGGCTGTGGCGTAGGCCGGCCTGATCCGCGTCACCGCGATGATCGACGCGGTGCCGCCCATGGCTCTCGCCGGCGTCACCACGTCGACCCAGCCGACGTTGCCGACGACTCCGTGGAGCAGGACGGGGACGGGAATCTGGCCGCCAGGGCCGGACCCCATCATGCTCATCCCC
>CALBSL010000136.1 GCA_937968025.1 uncultured bacterium | reverse complement strand
ATCAACCACGGGACGAATTGTTGAAGGAGCAAAACTTGCGACGGTGATGTTGTGTGAGAACCCTTGGCCGGCGCGTACGCTCGGAGCGTTTCGTGATGCTACAGGCTCGGCTTCCATGCGAGCACTCGCTCCAAGTCTCGCGTCTGGGCCGTTCTACAACTTTTCGACGTCCTACTGTCGCGATGCGGGTGCCCCTGGTGTTGCGGGTGATCTTCCAGAATTGCGACTTCAGGCGGTGCCGTTGGGTGCCGCAGAGCGAGATCAGGGGATCGTGAGACAGTATCTCTTCAGCTTCACCGATCTTGCGTATCGTGGTGATGGTATTGGTATCCGCTTGGCTGATAACCCACTCCATTTGAGTGCTGCTGCTTGGTATGCCTCACGTGGGTTCCGCGGAGCTCCGCAAGCGACTACGATCGACGGGTACGATGCTGTTCGTGATGGAAACACGATCTATATCTCTGGATCAAACGTGTCAGAGGAGGGCACAACCGTGTCTTCGACGATCTATATTCTCTCGGTGAACCCGGATGCGGGCGAGGGGACGGTGAATATTGCGGGGCAGCTGGTTCAGAATTTTGCCTTGAACGCGAACTTGACCAACGCCACGGGCAATGTCTGTGTTGCACCAAGTCTCACGGGCGGTCAGTCGATCTATCTGCGTAATGGGCAACCGATCACCTGTACCGCGGATTGGGAGTGTGCCGGCGTGCGAACGAATCTTCATTGTGCGAGCGCAAAAGCAAAACTGCAACGCGATCGACAACGTATCACCGACACCTATGCCATGAACGATCGTCTCGAAACGGTCTTTAGCCAGCAAGGGAAGTATCCGGCGCTGTTGAACGGGTCCTTTTTGCCAGGAATGAGCACGAGTCGTTGGCCGAGCTGGTCTGCTGCTCTCGCCTCGCAGGCGGGGGGAGCGCTTCCGGCTGATCCGATCAACCGTTTTGCCTCCTGCGGACGATGCCGTGCAGGGAATGGAGCGCTGGGATCGGTGTGTTCTGAAACGGGGGAGTGTGCCACAGGAGAAACATGTGTCGCTATGACGGGTGAAGATGCTACACGCAACGGATTTGATCCGGTCACCTGTTGGAATCCGCAGGCACAGCAATTCCTCTGCCCAGCCGTGGTGGAACGTGAGACGGTATTGCAGACATCACACGTGTATCAGTACCGATCGATTGATTCGGGATCGCAATATGAGCTCGCCGCGCAGTTCGAGGGTCCGGCAGCGAGTTCATACCGACCAGCGCTTGTGGGGGTATCCAAGCGTTGTACGAACACGGGCCTCGCTTGTACGGTGGATGGTGATTGTGGACCAGGTGCTCGACCAGGAACCTGCCGTCAGGTCGGCGGACGAATCATCTACGAAGGGTTCTGCACGAACCGAGTGTACGCTTCAGGTTCTGCCTGTACGCCGGGTGCACCAATCAACGTTGATGCGGGCCGCATTTGTGCCGTCGGTCAAACTCGTACCGAGCCATGTACCGCAAGCAATGGTCAGCCAGGAACGAAAATCCAGATTTGTGGAAACAACTGTTCCGCCTTCATCGACGGACCGCAAACCGCTTGTACGCCAAACGTGCAGTGTGGAAACGGTCGTGTTGATCGAGGTGAGTCCTGCGATGATGGAGTAAACAATGGTCGATATGGGTTCTGTTCTCGCACCTGTCAGGCCGTGGTTGGGGTCTGTGGTGACGGTGTGGTTGGAGGAGGGGAGATCTGTGACAACGGATCACCGGGCGGATCACCTGCTGCTGGGGCTCCAGGCGTAAACGGCGCCTACTGTGGAGTAGGATGCTCGCTCCAGGCGTCCTGTAGCACTGATTGTCGTGAACGTGCTCCGCACTGTGGCGATAACCGCGTCAACGGTCCTGAACAGTGTGATGGAACAACGGAACAAACCGCAAAGGCGGTCTGTGTAAACCGGGCGAACGGGGCAACAGGTGGGCCATGTGATAACGATTCGCAGTGCTCTGCTGGCTTCAGCTGTGGAGGAACACCAACGACCAATGCCTGCGCACCGCAGACGGTCCTGCGGTGTCAGGGCGGGAACAATCAGGGAGCGGTCTGTACGGACAACTCACAGTGTACGAACGGTGGGCGGTGTGTCTCGTTGACCTACCCAACCTTCCATATCCGTTCGTGTCGCGCGGCGGGTCAGTCGGATCAGTGTACGTTCGCCAACTGGTCAGCCTGTCGAACGGTCTCGAACTGTGGAGATGGGGTGGTCGATGCCGCTTCTGGCGAGCAGTGTGACGACGGCGTTTCCGGAAACTCTGGAACGGGTCGTTGTACGCCACGGTGTCAGCTCAATGTGTGTGGAGATGGATTCACCAATTCGCCAACAGAGGAATGTGACTTCGGTCAGCGCAATGGCGTACGTCCTCAAAGTGTTGAATACGGCGCCATGAGCGTGACCATGTGCTCTACCCAGTGTCGTCAGGTTCCCGTCACGGGTGGGTACTGTGGAAACGGCATCCTTGAATCCGGTGAATCCTGTGATGGTACGCAAATTCCTTCTGATGCCACCTGTCGCGCACAAGGGTTCGATTACGCCACGCGCACAGAAGGCGGTCGCGATATCCTCTCTTGTACGAATCGATGTGTGATTAGCGGGTGTGAACTCTGCTCGACGCGATTAGCCGCAACAAGTCAGAACACCATCACTGCGGTGGTTCGAGACGGTATTCTGCAGAATCGACCATTGCCTGGAGCACGTGTCACGCTTCGTTATAACCGCGCGCCGGTTGCTGAAGCGGTGACGGATCAGAACGGACGCTTCACGTTCTCTGGTATTCACGACAATGTCGCGTGTGGAAACTATACGATCGCTATCGGATTGCAGGGCGTGAAATATAACTACGCTGGACAAACGGAAAATGATCGTAATCTGGCCCGAACGAATGACCCAAACGATGGATACTATCCGTATGAGTCACGAACGTTCTCGCTGAGTACTTCTAGCACGATTGGTCTAACGAATGCCGCAAATCCAGCAGAGCGCATTATTCTCTTGATGCCAATGCCGGGCACAAACGAAACCTTCGTCATTCGAGAATGGGATAACTATCAGGATGGGCGCTACGTTGGGCAAGGTATTGATCCGCAGCTCCTCTTGCCGATCGGCATGGGCTACACCTACAACGGCACGAACCGATCGTACACGCGCTGTACGCAGACGTCTGGCTGTGGTCGTACGATCAACTGGAGCACGCAAAAAGGGTCTCTCGACCTCGGTCGGGCACCGAACGCTGGGCTAGCGTGTTCCGAAGCGGGGAACGATAACTCGTGCGCTGATTTCCGGGCGGTTGCAGAAACGATCATGTATCGTCGCGATCGTCCGCCGGGGGGTGTCTATCGGTACTTCTTGGTTGACTTCGTCACCTGGGATAACGCAACCGATGGATCGATTAATAGCTCAATGCTGAATAACAAGATTCGCATTGCCTGGCGCGATGATAGTGCCGATGGCGGCGTCCGTTATCGTGAACTTGTGCCGCCGGCCATCAGCACTGAATCGAACCCACGATGTAATAAGTACTGGCACGTGTACAACCAGGATGCGATCACCGGAAGAATCGAGATCGTCAACCGAATGATGTGTAATCCGAACGTGCCATCACGAACGCCGGGTGACCGATCAAGCGATCCGACGTATAGCGTCGGTCCGGCTTCAACGGGCTTCTCCGTACCCGAGCTCTACACGCATATCAGCGAGAACGGCTCGATGGTTCCGTTGAATACGCTGTTAACCGCAACAGAGCCTGGTGGAAACTTCGGTGCTGATCCGCACACTGGCCAATAATTCTATGTTCTCTCCGTCATCTGTTGGTGCATTCGAGACTCCGGCTCCTACGCCGGAGTCTTCCGGTACGCGGCGAGCGTTGCTCGTCGTTGGTCTTGTGGTCTTGGTAGGTATTGGTGGCATTGTGTGGCTCCGTTCGAGAGATGGGGGAGAAGCGCTCGCTCCGACGGCGCCTGTTGTGGGTTCCGGCGCAACGCAAGAGCCCTCTCCCGCGTCCCCTGCAGGTGCTGCGGAAGCCGTCGTTGCGGTTCCTGATCAAGACCGCGACAACCTTCCCGATACGGAAGAGGCGCGCGTGGGAACCGATCCAGCAAAAAGCGATACAGACGGCGATGGAATCTCTGATTTTGAAGAGGTTGTCCTCCGGAAGTCTGATCCGCTGAAG
>CALBSL010000135.1 GCA_937968025.1 uncultured bacterium | reverse complement strand
AGACTCCAAATCATAGTCGACCTGGAGAGCACGCAAATCAACCTGATCTCTATCCGTATAAAACACCTCGATCCCCGAAACAGGCAACTTGACCTGCTTGATCGACTTCTTGCCGTCAACCATCAGCTCGCTACCGTCCTCGTCAACCACAACAATATCGTAGTCAACCGGAATAGGCTTAGTAGCCAATTTCCAACGATACGTATCACACATCTTGAACGTCGGCCAGGCATTGTTACGAAAGTGACGATCCCAGGCGTCCAGAAGATCGAAGTACTTCACGATGAATTCTCCCTACCCCATCCTTGAGGGCGATTGTAGATTTTTATGCATCTCGCGACCATCGCGACACGCTTTTGACTCTGTTTATCTTCTCTTTTTCTCAAAGAAAAAACATCCAAAATCAAAAGCGCATCACTATCTATCGCGCATGCTAGATTCTCGTTATAAAAGAACCTCCACCGACCAAATAGACCTGGTCAGGGAACGTAATAAGATACCAGAAATTAGCCGAAATGTCAATCAATATGCTAGTATTTTAGCGAAAAAATCGCTTATTTTCATGTCTTTTCGTCCCTATCTTGCCGGCTTCCGCCTCGCCCTCTCTCAAGAACTCGTCCATCGCAGCAATTTTTTGATTGGCCGCCTACGCGATTTCATTCTATTTGCCGCCCTGATCTTTTTATTTCAACACGTCCCTCAAGGCGTACAAAATTGGGATCAACACGAACTGCTTACCTATACGCTTATCTCGGCGTTTATCTCAACCCAACTCTCGGCACAAGCCATGCATACCATTGCGAACGAAATTACTGACGGTGATCTCACCAACTTTCTTTTGCGTCCATTTAACTACCTTGGGTATTGGACAGCACGTCTAACGGCCGTACGACTTCTGGCCTTTATCGGCGGCCTAGCCTCTGTCGCCCTTCTCCTCGTTCTTTTCCCAGGCATTCGTCTCGCTCTTCCACAAGATCTAGAAACATGGATCATAGGAGGTGCATTGCTGTTAGGCAGCATCATTCTCATGCAGCTAATTGACTTCATGGCAGGTCTACTCTCTTTTTGGACAAATCGCGCCTATGGCCCACGCTTCCTCATCTGGATTCTGGTCCAATTTATGTCCGGCGCCTTTCTTCCCATCGACGCCTTTCCCGAGTGGGCGCAATCCCTTCTCTCCTTCACGCCCTTCCCGTCGCTCATCTTTGCCCCGATAAAAACCTTTATCCGTGGCGTCGATCCAAATACTCTCTCCATCCTTTCCACCCAACTCTTTTGGATCACGTTCTTAGGAGCTCTACTCTTTATCCTGTGGAAGAAAGGAATAAAAAAATATGCCGCCTATGGGAGATAGCCGCAGATATTTTCGTATTCTGCGTAAAGCCGCGCTTTTAAATTTTACGAATATCGTCGTAAGCCGTTTTGATGTTTGGACGTACGTGCCCTCCAAGCTCATCCGCATGGGATTCTTTTTTCTCTTTGCTACGTCCGTATTTGCACCCGGGACAAAGATTGCGGGCTACACCCCCGAAGAAGCTCTTCTCTTCTTTGCCTTCATGAATTTCATCGATGTCGTACTTCAGCTATTCTATCGCGGCCTCACCGACCATCCCCGCATCATCAAAAATGGAGACTTTGATTTCATTCTCACTAAACCTATCAATCCCCTTTGGTACTGCACCTTTCGCATTTTCGATATATTAGATTTGATTACCCTCCCCGCCGTCTTCGCTTTCTTAGGTTACGCGCTTTGGCAATGGCCAGGCACGATCGACGCCGGTACCGCCTTAATAACCTTTGTCTTGGTTCTCTGCGCTTTTATCATAGCACTGTGTTTAAATATTATGGTTGCCGCCATCGCTTTTTGGTCAACAGAAACGACGAACATTCATTGGATCTACCGTGATCTCGTCTACGTATCGCGCTTCCCTCCCGAAGTCTTTCCTGTCGCAGTACGCACAGTCATGACCTATATTATCCCCATTTTTGTGATCGTCTCCTTTCCCACCAAAGCCCTCCTCAATCGTCTCAGTGCATTCGATCTGATTTGGGCCATGATGGCAACTATTGGCTTAGTTTTTGTGACAAATTACGTCTGGCAAAAAGGCCTCCGCCATTACACCTCAGCCAGCTCTTAAAATAGGTAGGTGGCCATCTCCTATCTCCTACCCATAACCTCACTTCCCCTCCTCTTACTCTATGCCCGCTATCGCCGTTTCTCATCTGTCCAAAACCTATCAATCCTGGAAAAAACAGCCGGGCTTTTTAGGAACGCTCCGCAGCCTCGTACAGAGGGAACGTATCGAGACACAAGCCGTACAAGATATTTCGTTCTCTATCGAGGCAGGCGAATGTGTGGGTTTTCTTGGACCAAACGGTGCCGGAAAATCAACATTATCTTCTATCATTGCCGGAAATGAAAATTACGAAGTAACGGAAGGCGAAATCTTTTTAGATGGTGAAGAAATTTCAGAATTAGCTCCAGAAGAAAGAGCACACAAAGGCGTGTTCTTGTCGTTCCAATATCCAGTAGAAATTCCAGGTGTTTCGGTAACGAATTTTATCAAAACAGCAATAAACGAAAAACGTAAAGCGAATGGCGAAGAAGAAATGCCAGCAAATGAAATGTTGAAGAAAATCCGTGAGAAATCAGAATTGTTAGAAATGGACAGAAAATTTTTGTCACGTTCTTTAAACGAAGGTTTTTCGGGTGGTGAAAAGAAACGTAACGAAATTTTCCAAATGGCAATGTTAGAGCCAAAAATCGCAATTCTAGACGAAACCGATTCAGGTTTAGATATCGATGCGTTACAAGAAATTGCGCATGGTGTGAATTCAATGCGTTCCCCTGAGCGAGCCATTATTCTGGTGACCCATTACCAGCGTTTATTAGATTATATTGAACCTGATGTCATTCATGTTTTGGTGAATGGGCGTATTGTTCGTTCGGGTGATAAAACCTTAGCTCATGAACTTGAGAAAAAAGGGTACGGTTGGCTTGAAGAGAGCGAGCGTGTATGAGCGAGTTGATTGATTTTTATGTGCAACAAGCTACAGAGCATCTTTCTGGGGTGCCGTGGTTAGCAGAGCTGCAACGGGTGGCCATTAGTGACTTACAACGGTTAGGTTTGCCAACGAAACAATGTGAAG
>CALBSL010000134.1 GCA_937968025.1 uncultured bacterium | reverse complement strand
ATGATTCGTGGCGTCCCTTTGGTGGGGCGCTGGATGAGCCTGAAGATGACGATACTGATCCCGACGAAGACGAATAAAAAAGGCCCCACCTTGGACGAGGTGGGGTTTCATGTTCCGCTCATGGTATACTGCCTGTATCGCAAGATGTGTTGAGTGTCTTGTTTGTATGCGTGCTCTTGAACACGTGCCAGCTCCCGCAGAAACGCCAAATGTCCTTCCGGTAAGGCCTCATTTGCGTATCGTCCGTGCCGAGGACGTGCATGCGGGTGTTCGTCGTGCCTCGGATCGGTTGACGGCCGTACGTGAGACGTTCAAGCTGGCTGATCCACTTCGTGATGATCCGACCGTCGAGATCGTTCGTCTTTCGGAGGATGATCTTGAGGACGACAGCGAGCCTTCTGTTCAAGAGGTTCAGGCGCAAGATCAACAAGGGGAGGCGCTGAACGCTCAGCTCGCAGAAGAGCAGAAACGGTCGCAAGAACTGGCGGATCGCTACACAGACATCATGATGCGTCTCACGAAGGCGCAGGCAGAACAAGCGGAATGGCAGCAAACTCGAGCAACATCGGGTATTCGGCGTCTATTTGATGCGCAAGCCAAGACAGAATATGAGACAAGGCAGCTTATGGGGGAGCAAAGCGCACGTGCCTTGACTGAGGCGCAGCGAGAGCTTCAGGAGATTTCTCCTCTCATGCAGGCGAATAATCAGCGACTCGATGCGCTTGAACACGCGAAGACGGACGTTGAGTCAACCGTTGAATCAGGGAAGCATCGAGTGCGGAACGAGGTGAGCGAACAGGCGGGGCGTGAGTTGGCGGCGAACCTAGCGGCGAGCGAGGCGGTGATGAACGATATTCGTGCGGCTGAACGTGCGAGTGCGCCGTTATCGGACCGTTTAAGCGCGCTTTTTCAAGAGCGATATCAACTAGATCAAGAACAGCAGCAAGCAGAAGGCGAAAAGGAGGCCTCGCTTTTGCGTCGCTGGATGCCGTGGGTTCGAACGGCTTCAGAGCAAGCGCATGCGGATCGTGAACGGCGGCGAAAGCGCCTTGAGCGGGAGATGGCGCAGGTGCTTCGACAGGTGGGGGAGGAGAACCATCGCTTGGGAGCTCTGTACGCAAAAAAGGATCAGCTTGATGAGGCGTTTTTTCGACTTCAAGAAGCGATGAATCGTGAGGCAGACTAAAAAACCCCGACAGAGTCGAGGTTAGAAGATGAGGTCTTGGCACTCGAGCCCCTGCAGGAGGGGGCAGGTACGACCGGGGCACATGTCGAGCGGCAAGAAGAACGCACCATTGGGATGAAGCGGCGTCGGACGACGGCAGACCCTTCCCGGGGCGTATTCGTCCTGGGAGAGGTCGTTCAGCACGCGCCAGCTGCGCATCTCGCCCTGAATGGTGGGGAAGCTCTCACCGTCGCCACTGCCCACAATCGCGAGCGATGGGTGATTTGCGTAGTTGGTGAACCCCTGGAACGCCGGCGCCACTCCCGGAGGAAGCGCTACGAGAACGCTCACGGTCCACGGGTTGGCGCTCGCCGGTGCGGGCACGGCGAGCAGGAGCTGCTCGCCCGCCGGGGTGGCGAGCTCGAGCGTCACGCGCTCGGCACGCTGGGTGGGGAGCGGGTAGGTCGAGGTGGTCCGTGTCGGTGTCTTGTAGCAGAGGTGCCAGAGGGTCATGCCTTGCGCGGCGAGGTCGAGACCTGGGGTCGTGCTCGGCAGTCGTCGACCGTGGCAGGTGATCGGCGCGAGGAGGAACGCCACGGCTAGGGGCTGCGCCGGAGCGGTCGGGCGGTCATCGACCATCGTGTTCACGACATCATCGGTCGTCACGTCGGGCGTCGCGGCCGGAGCGTCTTCGGTGCTGAGGGACGCATCGAGCTTGGCGGACACGTCGACCGTATCGCCGGCGTCCTCGTGCGGGACGAGGTCCGCCAGGACGGGAACGGGAGGCTCCGGCAACGACGGCGTCGCCGGGCGGGCGTCGCTGGTCGGGGTCGGGCCCGCGTCCTGCGCGGGGATCGAGACCAGGGCCAGGGTTCCCGTACAGCCGGACGTGAAGAAGAAGACGAAGCTGAACACCCAGATGGCTACGAGCAAGGGCTTGGTTCGCATCACGGACTCCTTTGGTGGTCCTGAAGAACTCAGGACTCTCTACCCCGTTCCCTATATCCGCGTGCGCTGTCAAGAGATCCTAAAAACGCTCATCAGAGCGTTTTTAGGTAGGCTTCTTGATCGATGAAGTACTTTTCCATCAGCTCATAGTAGGCGAGGACCTCTGGATGAGCGATTCGCTGCGCTGGATCGGCGGCAAAGGCCGCTTCCCATTGTTGCTTATAGGTTGCGAAGGTGGCTTTTTCGGATTCGAGGGCTGCTTTTGCTGAGATGTAGGCCTCGGAGGGAGGAGCTGGTTCAGGGCTTGGGGCGGGTGTCGCTGGTGGGGGTGTGGGTTTTTCCGGCGCGGGGAGGTTGGGGGTCTCAGGGGGTCGTGGTTCTGCTGATGGTTCAACGAGTGCCTGTTCCATGGCGTTGAGCTCGTCTTGAATCAACATCAAACGCTCTACGACGGCTTGAAGACCGCGCTTGGCTTCGTCTGGAAGGGTGAGGCCATGGAGTGGATGCTTTGGATCAGACGGATCAAGTCCGGCAGCGATCGATTCAAGCAGCTTTGAGGCTTCCATGAGCTTTTGGAGTGCCTGTACTCGCGTGGGATCAGAAGCAGGCTCCTTCGAGGCAGAAGGAAGCTCATCAAGTTCTCGCAGCAGATCATCAAACGGAGAGCCGGTGGAAGGGGCGGACATAGCTCCATGATACGAGATCCCCGATCGATCAGCAATTGTGGTAGTATAAGCCCATGACGGATCCTGCTATTCTTTCTCGACTCGACGCACTCCGTGCGGAGCTTCAAGAACTCAAACAGCGTTCTCATGATGAGATTCGCCGTGCTGTGGAGTGCGTTGATCACGTGTATACCGAGGGGCTGCTCCGCGAAATCGCTCGACAGTAGCTATGTGTCTCGTGCGGGTGGCATGCCTGGATCTTTGATCGACAGGAGATTTTTGACGGTTGTTGGGGTGACGGTTTGTGTGAGTGCAAGGGCAATAACGTACGTGCAACCACTCATCATGATTCCTGCGAGCAGCGGAAAGGACTGTGTCCAAGCGGCGACGCCCCACATACAGGCGGCACTGGCGAGCGATCCGATGAGTGTTCGCCCGCTTGGAGCGAATCGGACGTACCCCCAAACGGTGAGCGTTGAAGCAAGGAGGATAGAGACTTCAGAAAAAACGGTGAGCCAGGCGGCGGCTGTGGCTCCAGCTTGTGGAATGTAGAAGAGATAGCCGGCGAGCGTGAGGGCAGCTACAAGCGCATATGCCGGAAGCATTTTTCGTTGTGCTTGCAACGCCACGATAGCGTGCGAAAGGATCGTGTTCAGGTAGATAGCCGCGACGCCCAGCATGAGGATGCGGGCGATGAAGCCGGAAAAGGCGAATTCTGGTCCAGAAATAAAGGTCATTAGCGGCACGCCAAACCAGCGGACTCCAACGATAAGTGGAATGATGAGCAGTAGCATGACATCAAGCGAACGTGAAATAAGCTGGGACATCTCCTGCGGTTTACGTTCTTCCCAGGTCCGAGAGAGGACGGGGAGCAGCACCCCAGCATACAAAAATGGAATAGTGATGAGTACTTCAAGAATACGATAGGCGGCTCCGTAGACGCCTACCTCTGCTGCAGGTCGGAAATATTGAAGGATGAGCGCATCCGCTTTGTAGTAGATCAGGTTTAGAGCGATCGAGACGCCAACCGGCCAAGAACGCTTGAGCACGGTCAACCAAAACGACGGATCCCAGCGCCAGCGAATCGGGAGGAATCGGTGTGTAGACCAGGCATTGATCGCGAATACGATCGCAGAAGAGGTAGAGATGATCCAGCACTGCGCCACCACGCCCCAGCCGAAATACGGACTCACGAGCAGACCGAAGATCGTCGTGAGACGGCCGACATTCTCGGCGACCGTTGAAAGGGTCATACGTAAGCGCTGCTGTTGCACGCCGATCAGGATCTGCTGAATCCCTGGGAAGACGTAGGAAAGGGACAGCGCCACGATGGCGAGCTTCACCTGCCATGGGAACGGCCATAAAAAGCCCACCAGCGGCGCAATACCGAGGAGCACCACCACCGACATGACCACTCGAAGGGTGAAGATGGAGGCAAAGGCTCGCTGTTGAAATGCGGGATCGTTGGAGCGCTCGCCAAGCATCGCTGGGAACGTGACGTTGATGCCCAGGTCCATCATCAACGCGAATACCTGGAGAACGGCGTTGGCGGTCGAATAGTCACCAAAGCCCGCTGCTCCTAATCGGCGCGTCATGAGGCTAATGATAAGAATCCCGGTGATGGTGGAGACGACTTTTCCGGCCACCTGGATGATGGTGTTGAGAGCGAGGGCTCGAGCGACAGACATGGGTTCAGTGTATCTGATTCGACAGGCGTATGCTATGATCAGGACAGATGAGGCCTTCGTCGCTCTTTGCGTCTGTTGCGCGCGTTGTGACAGCGATGTGTGTCGCGGTAGTTGGCGTTGGGTCGTCTGTATTGACCGCAGAGGCTTCATGGAGGGGGTATGATGCGAGCGTTGTCTCGGTGCAGACGCCTACAACGATGGCTCCCGGCGCAACCGCATCCGTACAGGTGACGATGCGAAACACGGGAACAAAAACCTGGCAGGCCACCGGAAAAGGACAGGTGTCCATCTACCACTGGGATCCGGCGAGGAAGGTTGAGACGGCTTCCGTGTTTGCGACGGCGAGCTGGGTTTCTGCCGTGCGTCCGATGGTGCTTCCTACGGCTGCGGTGCGAGTGGGAGAGCGAGTGACGTGGATCTTTCCTATTCAGGCTCCTCGTGATCCAGGCGTGTACTCGGGTGAGTTTATCGTCGCCGCAGAAGATGTTGCTTGGCTGAGGGGATCTCGATTTCGAGTTCAGCTCCGGGTAGAAGGAGGATCGGCTGGACCATCGACGTCCTCGCCGCAGGCGGCAGCTCCTGTAAGTGTGCCGCCACCATCAACGGCCGCCGCCGTCAGCGCTTTTGCTCCTGATACATCCGGATCATTGCAGGCGCGTGTGACCAACGGGGGAGGGGTGTTATGGGTGGTTGATGCTGGTCAGGATATGGCGGTTCGGTTTGTATTTCAGAATTCGGGCCAATCACCCTGGACGAACGTTGGTCCAGAGGCGCTACGTTTGGTGTCGATCGATACAGACCGACGATCGCGGTCCAGTGTTTTTGCGCATCCAACCTGGGTGACGAAGGAAATGGTTCAGGCTCTGCCGGCGAGAGTGAGCTTGGGCGGGGATGTGGCGCTCGTTTTTTCTTTACGTGCACCGGAATTGCCCGGATCGTATCGTGAGCGGTTTGCTCTGGTTTCACCGGCAGGAACGCTTGTGCCGGGGTCGGAGATCGAGATGGTGATCACTGTGAATCCAGGGTCCGGATTTGTGGCGACGGATGTGAGCGATCTTGGCGATACTTCGTCGCCTACGACGCAGGATCAACTACCGGTGGTGCCGCGCGCTTCAGAGCAGGCGGCGTTGCGCGCGCTAGCGCAGTCCTCTGTCGTGGGACCGTTGTCGCTCCTCGGGAACGGCCGTCAGCAGGTGACGATCGGTTGGAAAAATGTTGGAACAGAGTCTTGGAATCGTGTGGGCGTTCGTCTCGTCTCGTCTGAGCCCTGGGTGCGCGCAAGTTGGCTTGCTGATACCACATGGAGCGACGGTCGGCCGCCAGAGAGTTCCGTATCGGCACGTCCTCAAGAGACGGTCTTTTACTCGTTCTTCATTAAAGCTCCTCCAAAAATTGGGACGTATGCGTTCACCTATCGGTTATTTGTGAACGGGTCACCGGCACAAGGGAGCGATGTGTCCGTCTCGGTCCGGGTGACGTCGAACGGGACGATCGTTGGTCCTGATCTGCCGCCACCGGCCGCAGGCACTCCTTCGACGGTCACGCCGGCCCCTGTCACCCAGCCACCGGTCGCGGCACAGCCATTGGGTGGGAATATCGCCTTTCTTCCAGCGGAGCCGATGATTCGCGTGGGGATTTATCAGCCACCACACGCGCAGCTCCAGGTACGTGCGTTAACGTCTGGAGCGGAGGTACGAACGTCCGGTGCGGCTGTGTGTAGTATCAGCGTGGGGCAAACGGTCATGATCGCGTATGATCGCTCTTCAGGGTCCTACACGCTTTCTGGCCCGGGTTCATGCTCGGGATCAGCGCGGACGCCGTATATGGTTCGTGCCTCTGACGGGACGTCGCCGCTCGAGATTGCCGATTTCGTGCGACCTTCTACCTGGATCTTCAATGCATCCGATAACGATTTTCGAGGTCAGCTTGAATTGCGCGCTTCAAACGATCAGCGTGAACTGTGGGTGATTAATGAGTTGCCGATCGAAGCGTATCTCAAGGGGATCGCTGAAACGTCAAACATCAGCCCTCCTGAATTCCAGCGGACATTGTTGGTTGCGGCGCGCACGTATGCGATGTACCACGTTTCAAGAGGAACGAAGCATGCGAATAAAGGGTTTATCGTCGAAGGGACGGTCGATCAGGTGTATCGCGGCTATCAAATGGAAATGCGCGCGCCGAATATCGGCGCGGCGGTTGACGCAACTCGTGGTCAGATCGTGACCTATAACGAGCGGTTAGCGATCACCCCGTACTTTTCCCGTTCAGATGGGCGAACGCGTTCTTGGGGAGAGGTGTGGGCAGGCGGATCAAGCTACCCATGGCTTGTGACCGTGCCGGTTCCTGAAGATCAGGGGCGGACGCTGTGGGGCCATGGGGTGGGGATGTCGGCCACGGGTGCGCTGAGCATGGCAAATAATGGGAGAGGGTATGAACAGATCTTGAAGCACTTTTATACAGGTATTGAACTGCGACGAGCATATCGGTAGGGAGCTCGCTCCTTGAAATAGAGGATAAGAACTGTTAGGGTCGACCCAGCTCATTCACAGGAGGAAATATGAGGCGTGCACTGGCGGTTTGGGCAGGCGGAAGTCCGTTCATGGCAATCAAGATCGCTCACCGGTATGCGAGTGCAACGGGTGGACAGGTCGCGACGATCCAGGATCTGTTTCGACTCTTTCGGGCGCAACCCGAGCACCCGCTCTTCGAGCATTTTATCCTCACGGATAGCGTGCTCATGGTCGGGTGCGAGCGACGGCGACATCGGAGGTATCCACGTACACACCTCGTCCATGGGGCTGGGTTTCTGACGGATCCGGATCTTCGGACTTGGTATGATGAGAATTGGAAAGCTCTGAGCCCAGAAGAGCGTGTCAGGAGCCAAGGATTGAGACTGCATCCTGGCCTTTGGCGGACGTTTCGTGATCACTCATCGGCAATCCCTCTTCGTTCGATGACGCAGGAATGGTGGCCGATGAATCGTGGAAAGAGGGGCTCGATTCGAGGGTCGCTTGCTACGCAGCAGGAGGCAGTCATTGGCGAAGGGTGCAAGGAACGTCGGCAACGACTTCACGTCGGCGACCGACGACATCGACCGCGCCACCGCCATTGGGACCAAACTTCGTGTCGCTCACTCCCGATTGGCTGTAAGAATAAAAGCCGGGGCCAAACCCAATCGAAAAATCGAAATCGTAAGCTCTTCCCAGATGAAGTTCCGCCGAAAGGGTGGGAGCCAGAATGCTAATGTCTCCCCCC
>CALBSL010000133.1 GCA_937968025.1 uncultured bacterium | reverse complement strand
GTGCTCTTCCGATCTGGGACGGAAGACCTGGGAATCGCTGCCGGAGCGGTTTCGTCCGCTTCCTGGGCGGCTCAACCTCATCCTCACACGTACGCCGTTCGAGACCCACTCGAACACCGCCAGCCCCGTAATCTCCATCGAGTACGCCATCGAAGAGGCGGCCAAGCATGGGCATACACAGCTCTTCGTGATCGGTGGAGGTGAGGTCTATCGCGCCACCATTGATCATGCCATGCGCCTCGAACTCACCGAGATCGAGGCTGAACTCGAAGGTGATACCTTCTTTCCCGAGTATCACGAGGGCTGGGTTCTCCTGGCACGAGAGCCTCGTGACGGCTTCACCTTCTCCACCTTCACCCGACGCTAGGAGACCCTATGCCCTCACCGATCATCGACATCGAAGGCGGCGATGGAAATGGCAAATCCACCGCCCTAGACGCCGTCCGTATCTTCTTTGAGGAGATGCTCGAGGCAGGATCGTTCGACGTCATCGCGTTCGAGCAGAGAGAGGGTCGTTGGCCAACCGCGTCGGAGATCGATGCGCTTGAGTCCATGTACTCCACGATCCTCATCGTTGGCGAACCGACCTATGTGCGCACTGGAGCCATGATTCGTTCGCTCCTGCACGCACCCACCCACGAGTTCAACGACCCCTGGTATCAGGCTCGCCTGTACGCCGAGGCACGACTTGAGCTCGTTCGCGATCTCCTCCTACCCCACCTTCAAAATGGTGGGAGGCGGATCATTCGCAGCCGAGGACTCTTGTCTTCGCTGACCTACCAGGCCCCGGTGGTCGCCAAGCTTGAGGACATCCCCCTGGCTCAAGCGGTCTCACGGGTTCTCGCCCTTGAGGGCAACCGCTTCTCAATCAGTCGTGCAGCGCCGGATCTGTGCCTGCTCCTCGATCTCCCTCCGGACGAAGCAGAACGCCGCATGGCCAAAGGGAGGAGCGGCGGACTCGACTACTTCGAGCGAGATCGTGGCCTGCAGGACAATCTTCGCCGGCTGTACCACGATCCCGTGATCCAACAGCCGTTCATCGCGCAAGGCACTCGCTTTGCGGCAATCGATACGCGTGGCACCAAGGAAGAAACGCAGGCGCGGATCTTCGAGGTGCTCGCCAAGACCTACTGCCCCTGATTTCAGGGGCTTTTTCTTTTACACACCCCCACTCGGAATTCATGATACACTGCTTCCTGTATGTCTACCCCAACCCCCTCTGCCAACCCAGTGGCCGCTAGCTGGGACCAGGCGCTCGCCTCACGGACCTCGCTCCTCCCGCTCTACGCTATCGGTTTTGGTCTCACGGTGGCGCTCAGTTTAGCGATGAGCCGGCTCCTGACGGGATTCTCGTTTGTCTTTGGTCTTGAACCCTCCACCATGGTGTGGATCCCTGTCATTGTGGTGATTGGCTTGCTCATGGCTTGGTATAGTGTGCACTTGCTTCTCGCCATCGCTCGACATCGCGCGCAGCAAGCACTGCCAACACCAATGGACAGCCTCCGTCGCATTCCACAGCTCTTGATCGCG
>CALBSL010000132.1 GCA_937968025.1 uncultured bacterium | reverse complement strand
AACATGACACGCTTGCAAACGCGTAGCCACCGCTTGGTTCGTGAACAACTGCCTTCTCAGATACTGTTCCGCGACGAAAATATTACTCTACAGGCAACGGGTACTCCTCCTTTTCTCCTTTTAACCCAACGTTCTTTGCAAGATCGTATATATCAGTTAACTGGTGCTGACTGGCGACCTTTAGAACGTTTTGAAGATTTACTTATCCTCAAACGGCAACAGAGCTCACACTGGATGGGTCTGGATTTAACCGGTGCCTCTCCGTATGCCGGAGAGGTGTATGGAGATTATCCACGTTGGTGGATTGATCCTGCTAATAAAAAACGTCGACGCGCGCTACTTCTCAATCAAGGTGAGGTTTGGCTTTGGGATCCACGTTTAAGCACAACCCTTCTCTGGCGCCAAGCTCAACCTTTGCAAAATGCTCTTTGGCATCCGCAAGGATCACATATCATTCTGGCTGACCGTTCACGCGTGTGGGCCATAGAGCTTGATGAGCGAGATGGTCGAATGGTCAGTGAATTAGGGAGATTTGATGAAATACATGATATCTCTCTGGTACGTCAAACCCTCTATGTAGCGGGTATCTATCAAGGACAAGAAGGGGTCTGGTCTCTCTCTATTGAAGAATAATATGTGCGGCATTGTTGCTTATATAGGTTCAAAATCTGCCCCCTCTCTTCTTTTAGAAGGATTGAGGCGGCTTGAATATCGTGGCTATGACTCTGCTGGGATTGCTGTCGTCACTCAACCAGGGGCATTGGTCTGTATTCGTTCTAAGGGAGCTATCCATGATCTCGAACCCTATTTATCTGCTCTTCCCGCTTCAGCTTATGTAGGTATTGGGCATACACGTTGGGCGACGCATGGACCCCCTAGCGAACATAATGCCCATCCTCATGTAGATTGCTCTCAACGGTTTGCTGTTGTCCATAATGGGATTATTGAAAACTATGCTTCGCTTAAACAGCGATTAGAAAAAACCGGCCATCGTTTTACTTCAGAAACAGATACCGAAGTTCTCGTCCATTTATTAGAAGAACAGGCACAACAAAAACCCCATGCTTCTTTGGGTGAATGTTTAGCTTCCACCTTAGCGCACGTACAAGGTACCTATGGTATAGCCGTTTTAGATAAACAACGGCCAGAGGAGCTCGCTGTGGCCCGTCTAGGGAGTCCTATGGCCATAGGTATTGGTGATCATGAGTATATTATTGCTTCAGATCCAAGTGCGCTCATTGCTCATACCCGTCAGATCATTTTTCTTGATGATCTTGAGCTAGCCCATATCTCTTCCCAAGCGGGTCTCAAGATCCGATCTTTAAAGCATGCCCAAGATGTACACAAACACCCTCAAACTATCGAGTGGTCATTAGAAGATGTACAAAAGAATGGCCACGCCCATTTCATGCTTAAAGAGATTTTTCTGTCAGCACGAACCTCAGCAGGAATTTGGAAAGTAGCACCACCAATACGACGGCTACGTACTTCAACAGCTGGAGTTACATTCGCTACCGCTTTCTTCCACATTTCGTATCCATCTTCGCTAGTGAATTTGCTTACTTTTTCCAAAGCATCGTAGAATATAGTTAAAGCTGTACTCTTCTTGCCATCCAACATAATGTTGTTTACAAAACGAGTCACTTGCACATCGTTAAAACGAGGATCTGGTGCTAAAGGGATTTTTTTAGGTTGTGCTTTACGCATGTCTAATATTAGTTAGTTGTTACTTGATTATTTTTTTGCTTTTTCTTTCTTAGTACC
>CALBSL010000131.1 GCA_937968025.1 uncultured bacterium | reverse complement strand
AGTGTCGCACGGCTCGTGGGTTCGGACCTCCAGGTATCTTTCGATAACCTTCATCCTGGTCATGGCTAGCTCGCCGGGTTTCGGGTCGTGTATACGCCACCAAAACGCCCTATTAAGGCTCGCTTTCACTGTGGCTTCGCCCCCGCAGGGACTTAACCAAGCGACGTATAGCACACTCGTCGGCTCATTCTTCAATAGGAACGCTGTAACGGACTTGCGCCCGCTCCAACTCCTTGTAAGCGTATGGTTTCAGATACTTTTTCATTCCCCTCTCGGGGTACTTTTAAGCTTTCCCTCACGGTACTAGTTCACTATCGGTCAGGAAGAGTATTTAGCCTTGGCACATCGTCGTGCCTGCTTCCAACGAGGTTTCTCGGCCCTCGTTGTACTATGGATCTGGAATCGAAGGTTTGAAATAGTTTCGTCTACCGGGCTATCACCGTCTTTGGCCCCACTTTCCAGAGGGTTCAACTACTACTCAAATCTCTTCGTGCGTTACATGGGTCACGCATATTCCGTCCCGCAACCCTATTCTGAAGGCGCCCCACGGCCTCCCTCTAACCCGCGGCTAAACTTGCGTTCAACTCGGTGTAAGAGTTCATACAGAATAGTTTTGGCTTCTCCCGTTTCGCTCGCCGCTACTAAGGGAATAGTGCAGGCTTCTTGTCTCTTCAAGACCATTACTGATCTTGAGAAACAAGAGGTCTGCTTTATTTTTTTCTTTTCCTCTAGGTACTGAGATGTTTCACTTCCCTAGGTTCCCACGCAACGACCTATGAATTCAGTCGTTCGTTCTCAGTCTTCAACTGAGAGGGTTTCCCCATTCGGACATCTCCGGATCAAAGGTTGTTTGCCACCTCCCCGGAGCTTATCGCAGGCTATCACGTCCTTCATCGGCTCTTCACTGCCTAGCCATCCACCATACGCCCTTACGTGCTTCAACCATCCGGGCTCTGATCAGAGATCAGCGGATGGAGAAAAATCAAAGGTGTACTACTTATAATTGCAAGTCTTACAAGGTTCATCTCTAAAGAAGGTTCCCCCTCTTACGAGAATGAACAATGAAGATGCCTTGCACATATCTTCTTCTGATATGTTGCAATTGCAATCTTTAGTTGTCGAAGTTCCGTCTGCTGTCCTTGCTTCGTGAAAGTGACCTACGTCACTCCCCATCGGCAGGGAGACAGACACGGGCTGAGGTCGATCGAGGATCGCTACCAGCCTGTGGCTATCTCGAGCTGTTCTGATTCAAAGGTGGTGAGATTGTATAGAAGCGCTCAGGGGTTGTCAAGTGCCCTAAATAAAGGGCAAAATAGACTTATTCACAGGTATGCATATTTTCACCATCCTCGCTGTTGGATCTGCTCAAGAATCTTGGCAAACAGAGGCCATTTCCCAGTATCTGACCCGGCTCCGGCCGTTTGCCAGGGTTGAACTCGTCTCCCTCCCCGATGAGCCCGAATCCCCCACCGTTTCTCGGGAGACCCTCAAACAACGCGAGGCGGCAGCCCTTCTCAAGCGCATCCCTCGCGATGCCGTCGTGATCGCCCTCGATGAGACGGGAAAGAATCTTTCTTCGTCAGATTGGGCAGGGTTTATTCAGGAAGAAGCCGAACGAGGAATCCCTCTGACGTTCATCCTTGGTGGCGCAAACGGTTTGGATGCGAGCGTTCGCGCTCGAGCACAACGAACGCTTTCATTTGGAAAACAAACCGTACCGCATATGTTGGCGCGCATCATGCTTTTGGAACAACTGTATCGCGCAGAAACGATTCTCAAAGGAAAAACGTATCATCGTTAGATTCGTGCGGGAGTGTGTGAAACGCGGTATACTGAACGCGATATGAACAAGCCCTTTGATCGTGCCATCCCTCCGCCGATACCAGATGCAGCGCGGCGCAAACAAGCACTGACCGGCCCCGTGCCAACGTCATTAGAAAAAAAGGGGCCTCCACCACCTCCAGACGCGGCATTACGTAATCGAACATTTGCTCAAGCCAAGGCTGAATCAGGACCAAAGCCATTTACATTGGCGGTTGGTGAAGCAACGCATGCCTCACCTGAACATCCGGATCGCAACGAAGATTCAGCATTTTTCTCCGCTCGACGAGGAATCGCCTTCGTTGCCGACGGTATGGGTGGCGTTCCTGCGGGTGAACTCGCTTCGGGCATTGCTGCTTCCGTGCTCGAACGATCATCGCTTGAGTTCCTAGAAAAAACCGCGAGATCTACTGAGGATAAATCCGCTCTTCAACTCGTGCGGCGTGTATTTGAAGCAGACATTGGGACGCCTCTCACGAAAGACGCAGTAGAGGCTGCCACAAAACAACTCTTCGTGATCATGAACGAGCAGATCGAACAACGCGTGCAAAAAAGCTCCGCGGCGCTCGATCGAACCGCGCTCTTTCTTCATAAAACTGAAGGCGCTACAAACCCAATCGATCCTGCAACAGGAAAAGTCGATCGCTCCCGACTCACGCCCACAGAACGCAAGCGGACAGAAACCAGGGCGATGACGATCGGAACGACAGGCTCTCTCAACAAAATTTGGCGGGATACTGAAGGGAAACCGTTTCTTACTATTGGAAATATGGGCGATAGTCGAACCTATATTTTGCGCAATGGGAAGCTCGCTCAACTCTCAGAAGATCATTCTCCGCTGACAACGTTAAAACGACTTGGTGTAACAGATATTGACGGAAAAGCGCTCAGCGACGAAGACGGGACGGAACAGCGCATTTCGAAAAGGACCCTCCTCGAGCTCGCTGATGCGCATCCAGAGCTTCGCAAAGCGGCGAGCAAT
Source organism: uncultured bacterium (assembly GCA_937968025.1). Taxonomy (GTDB): domain Bacteria; phylum Patescibacteriota; class Patescibacteriia; order 2-12-FULL-60-25; family 2-12-FULL-60-25; genus JAGOUA01. Next base: position 3,806 of record CALBSL010000131.1, on the reverse strand, counting down.
TCTTTAAAAATACCAGGAGACTCGATAGAGCTTCGCAGTATTCGGAACATTATCACCAGCGCCCTTGGAAATGGCTCGCTCAATAACCAACTGAACAACATTGAGTTTCAACCCCACGTATCGACGCACGAAGTTCAGGAAGGCGATCTAGTATTTACGTGCACCGATGGACTCATTGATAACCGCACGCGCGCTCGAATGGAACATATTGCCAACACGTATCGACATCAGGGTCCGGAAGCTGTAGCAAAAGCTCTTGCCGATGATGCCTATCACGCGTCATTGCAGCCCGACGGAAAGAAAGATGACATTCGAGTGGTTGCCACAGAAATTCGTTTCGCAAACTAGGCCACGAGCCTAGTTTTGCTGACCCTCGACAGAATCTTGTGCAGTGAGCGCCTGGGATTTAGCATGCCGTTCGGAGGCGTACGATGATAGAACCCCCCAAAGTCACAGATGAGCTTCGGGAGCTGCTCCTTTCAAGCCTGCCTGAACGTGTTCGTCGCCAGATCGAGACGCTGCTCAAGAGCCAGGCCTCGGACGTTGGTGAAGCGGTCCTCTGCTTCGGCCCCATGTGCGGAGGCAAGAGCAATCAGGCAAATACCATTGCTCAATTCATTCACGTCGGGCGTGGGCACCTGCCATTCATCCGCATCAAGCCGATCGGCGATAAGCGCAATCCGAACAGCTTCTACTCGCGTGCTGGAATCAATACCGCCGAGAATCTCCATGTCATTTCGGGCGCCATGGAAGACGGCCTGATCACGAACCTGAACAAGCTTCTCGCTGAACCATGCGTAGCGCTGATCGATGAGATGCACTTCTTTGGCTTCGACCCCGACCCCGCCATCGAGCGGCGCAACGCAGAACTGATCCGTGACTGTCTGCGAGCCGCCATCTATCGTGGCTGCCATATCGTTGTTGGCGGTCTCGATATGGACGCCATGTGCAACATCTTTCAGTTGATGATGCTCCTGTTGGCCGACAATGACTACGTCAAGGTTCACTGCCTGGCCAAGTGCTCCGTCTGCGGTGATCGCCAAGCCGCGAAAACGCAGCGGCTGCAGTTTGGCGAACCGGCTCCTTCATCGCTGCCGCGCCTCATCTCCGATGGTGATCCGAAGTACCCCGACGTCACCTACGAGCCTCGCTGTCGGCAGTGCTACGTCGATCCGCGCTCCCCCTGACCACCTGTCGGGGGTTTTTATTGCCTTTCTTCATCATTTCCCCTACCATTCCCCCACAAGCCATCTGGGCGGATGGTGAAATTGGCAGACACGCCAGCCTTAGGAGCTGGTGCCGCAAGGCGTGAGGGTTCAAGTCCCTCTCCGCCCACCAAAAACACCTCACAAACTCGTGGGGTGTTTTTTGTCGCCTAGTAGTCGACTACTAGACGAGCGCTCCTAGCGTTCGGTATCGTTGCACTATCTATGCCATCCCACCCCGTCGCCGATCAGGAAGAGCTCCTTGATCTCGTAAATGAACAGAATGAAGTCATTGGCATCCTCCCTCGTTCAGAGGTGTACGCGCGCGGCTTATCTAACTTTCGTGCGTCGAACGGGTTTATTCGCAACAGCCTTGGCCAGCTCTGGATCCCTCGTCGTGTGGCGACAAAGAAGCTCTTTCCTCTTGGTCTCGACATGAGCATTGCAGGGCACGTCTCAAGCGGCGAAACCTACGATGAGTCGTTCGCTCGCGAGGCCTTCGAGGAAATCGGCATCGATGTCGCAAAGCTCCCCGTGCGCGTGCTCGGCTTCATGACACCCCATGAACACGGAACCGCCGCGTTCGTAAAGGCGTACGAAATTCAGATGGATGAAACTCCGACGCTCAACCCGCATGACTTCATTGAGGCCTACTGGCTCACGCCAAAAGAGGTCCTGGAGCGACTCGCGCAGGGAGAAACCTCAAAAGAAGATCTTCCTCGCATGATTCGGCACTTCTATCCAGAAGCCACCGCCTAAAACAACATCCCACGGAGACGTGGGATGTTGTTGTATCTAGTAGTCAACTACTAGACGAAAGGCTTACTTGGCGCGTTCGACGTATTCGCCGGTTTCCGTGTTCACGATGATGGATTCTCCGTTCTTGATGAAGAGCGGAACCATAACCGTGATACCCCCTTCGACCACCGCTTCCTTGAACATGTTTCCGCCGCTCACTGTGTTGCCAGCACTTGCGTCGACCGCTTCGATAATCTTGAACGTGAGCTTGCGTGGCAATTCGAGCGAAACAGGGCGTCCTTCGTAGGTCGCGATGTGAACATCGAGCCCTTCGCGCAAGAACTTGCCCTGATCACCCACTTCGTCGTCAGGCATCGTCACCTGTTCATACGAGGAGTTGTCCATGAACGTGTACCCGGTTGCATCGTGGTAGAGGTACTGCATGTTGCGGTGCTCCACTTCAACAATATCAACCGATTCAGACGTCTTATTTGTCACTTCGAGAACCTTGCCGGTCTGAAGGTTCTTTTGGCGAGAACGCACGAAAGCGGCGCCCTTGCCTGGGTTAATGTGCTGAAATTCAACCACGAGCCAGAGACCCTGCTCGTTCTTAATCACGACGCCCTTCTTGATGTCTGATGGAGATGCCATACCAATAGATGAAAGAATTTGGCTTGAGTATGCCAAAATCCATGCGTTTTTGTCAATAAAACGAAAAACGCTCGGTCCAGGGCGGACCGAGCGGTGGGCTCAGGAAGAGGCGGCGGCGAGTCGAACGCGACGGACGGCCGGAGAACGGCCGTCACGCATCGACGGTCGAGGCGTGTGGCGCTTGTGAACGGGCCTTGGACGCGGCGGCGGGCTGAGAAACTCCGGCCCAACGTCGATCGTCATTGGATTACAGCACAAGTCGTACACGACCCGACGCTCTCCGCACGGACCCACACGCCTGAGGACGCCGTGGTCGATGAGCGCTTCGATGCCGGCGGCGCAATGGGGCTGATAGGCCGCCGGCACGAACGCAAGGCAGAACGCACGCTGGTCGAGGTCGCTCGGATCCGCCTCAAGGCTGACCCGAAACCCCTGCTCGTAGCGACGGGCGAGCGAACGCAGCACGCGCAGGGCGGCGAGTTCCTCCGGCGAGAAGCGCTCTTTGGGGAGCGTGGTGGTGGTCTGCCCCACCTCGAGAGCATCCGCCTGAGGCGAGGACTCGCGACGACGCCGTGCACGGTCGCACAGCTGACGCAGCCGCGTCGGCTTGGTCCGACGATCGAACGTGGGGAGCGATCCCCCGTCGAGCAGGGCCTTCACGAGCTCCTTGGCGACCTCGACATCGATGTAGCAATCCCCGTTGTTCGCGACCACGATCACGCCGGTCATCTCCATCAGGTCGCGGAGCTTTGCGGACCCGCGTCCGATGCCCGTCTCGCGAAAGGCTGTGGCGAGCATTGTTTTCGATACGAATCCCATCAATTTGTGGACCTCCTGGCTTGCCAGAAAGCTCACCACTTCCACCACGTAACCCGCCATGAGCAGACTTTGCATAGTGTCCAGAACCTCCGTATACATTCCTATACCCTAAATCAGCCGTTTTGTCAAGGGCTGATTTACAGTATTGCGCGTTTTTAGAGGCTACGCCGTGAACCGTTCACGAGCGGAAAACGGGAGGATATCCGTGATGGATCCGGCCCCTGCTAACAACATCACTAAACGCTCAACACCAAAGGCGATCCCCGCTGCATCGCCCATGGCCGGCAGCGCCGTCAAAAAACGCTCATCCAGCCCCCACGTAGGCTTTCTGAGAGATGCTCGAAGATGACGCTCCTCTTCAAAACGTCTTCGCTGTTCAGCCTCGTCAGACAG
>CALBSL010000130.1 GCA_937968025.1 uncultured bacterium | reverse complement strand
CTGGAGTTCAGACGTGTGCTCTTCCGATCTGTGCACCAGCTGTGCCACTGGTTCACGACGGAAGAGGTGGATTCGATCGGCAAATGTCGCTCGTTCGGCACGGATCTCGAGGGATTTTTCCCAGGGGGTGTATCCTGGTCGTTCGACGCGTACGAGGTGCCATCCAGGAATGAGTTCTTGAAAGGTCGCCGGCGTCGTGTCTACGTCCAAGGTTCCATTGAGGGTGATGGTTGCTCCCGCAGGACTAGAGTCAAGAATCAGCGTCCCGTGTTTCTCGACGGCCGCTTTTTTCGTGTTGTAGCGATAGCCGGCGGTATAAAAAATCAGGAGCGGCGCAACCAGAATAAACAGGAGCGCGTAGGCCCATGGTAAAAGCTTGCGATGGAGCGGAGGAGAATACATGTGACGGCCAACAAGAATTTGTTTGAGCATACCAATCCTGAAGCGCTTTGGCTATGTTCGACAAAGATGGCCTGCGGCCTGTACACTGAGGCTCTATGGAAACTCAGCGCACCGCGTGGCACTACACGCTCGCCGGACTCGCGATCTTTTTGGTCGGGGTCGGCGCAGGACGAATTTCGCGATCAGATGCCGAGGGGTTATTGCCACTTCCGGGTGTCACCACTTCGACAGGTCGAGTGATGGGGATAGGGCAATCACCGCGCATTTCGCTTTCAGACGACGTGGATTTTGCCTTGTTTTGGGAAACGTGGCAGTCCCTTCGCAACCGATACTATGAACGACCAGTCTCTGACAAAGATCTTTTTTACGGTGCGTTGACCGGTCTCGCTGCAGGGGTGGGCGATCCGTACACGGCCTTTTTTCCACCGCAAGAAGCAGAAGAATTTACGCAGCAGCTCGAAGGTCGTTTTGAAGGAATAGGAGCTCAGATTGAGATAAAGGACGGGATGTTGGTGGTTGTGGCGCCGCTTGAAGGATCTCCGGCAGAAAAGGCGGGGTTGCGTGCAGGCGATGGAATTGCTATGATTGACGGCAAACCAACAGACGGACTGTCTGTGGATCAGGCCGCTCGCACGATTCGAGGGCCAAAAGGCACCCCGGTGACCATTACCGTTGTACGAGGCACAAAAGCGCAGCCATTCGCTCTCACCATCGTCCGTGATGAGATTCAGATGAAGTCGGTGAAGCTTTCTTGGGATGGAGCCATCGCCATCATGGAGATCAATGGGTTCAATACGGACACGCAGGCGCTCTTCGAACGCGCGGTTCAGGAGGTTCGGGCCAAGAAAGCAAAAGGCATTATTCTCGACGTTCGCAACAATCCGGGAGGAGCGGTCACGGCCGCACAGTCCGTGGCTGGAGCCTGGATTGGTGATGAAGTCCTCTTTCAGGAGCGTCGCCAGGGAAAGATCGTCGAGTCTGTTCGTGCTGTAGGCCGTGCAGAATTGGCCGGTATCCCAACGGTGGTGCTGATGAACCAAGGATCGGCGAGTGCGTCCGAAATCGTGGCTGGCGCGTTGCAGGATTATGGTCAAGCGGTCACGCTTGGCGCAAAGAGCTTCGGAAAAGGGTCGGTGCAGGAGTATGAAGAATTAAAAGACGGTTCAGCCCTGAAGGTGACCATCGCCGAATGGCTCACCCCAAAAGATCGGGTGATTAATCATATCGGTCTTGAACCAATGATCAGCGTAGAACGTACGGATGCAGATTATGATGCAAAACGCGACCCACAACTCGAGCGGGCGAAACGGTTCCTACGCGAAGGTGGGACCCCGGCGTCCATCGGGACGACGTCCAGCACAAGCGCCACACCGTGACGCGGCTTCGGCGATTCGACCACGAACCGTGATTTCGGCGGGCGGGATTATTTTTCGCCGACAACCAACGGGACTCGAAATCTTTTTTATCAAGGACCCGTTTGGACGATTCACCTTTCCAAAAGGGAAGCAGGAGTTAGGAGAAACGCTGGTCCAGACGAGTATTCGTGAAATTCGTGAAGAAACCGGGTTGCACAGCTTGCGGTTTATCGCGCCGATTGGTCGTACGTCATTCCGATTTCGTCGTGAAGGGATCACGTATGAAAAGATCGTCTACTTTTTCTTATTTGAAGCACCACAAGACGCGAAAGAGCGCTTGACCGGCAGCGGCGCTATTTGGGAGGGTGCGTGGGTGAAGGCGCATCAGGCGTTTGCGATGAGTAGTTATCGCAACCTCGATCGACTGTTATCAAAAGCGCTCCGGTTTATCGCGCAAGAAGAGCGTCAGCATCGTCGACGTCCACCAACCTTGTTTGTTCGGTAGGTCTTTTTTGAGAGGAAGCCTCTTGTGTGGTATGCTGAGTCTATGCGCACCTCACGAATCATGTTCTTGGCGGCAAGTGTAACAGGTCTCTTCCCATTCCCGGCATTTGCGCAGGAAGTGGGAGCGGATGCCGTTGCTCCAACGACGGCGGTCGAGCCTGCAGCTATCACGATTTTTCAGATGGCGGATGGACGATTTTTTCATCCAGGAAGTGGAACGATTGGGTTTTCAGAAGCAGAGGTTCGGCGCATCGTGCTCGGACCGCAAGCTGAAGACGTTGGGAATAGCGGAGTGGTGGTAACAGGGGAGGGGGATACTGCGCCTTCAGTTGTTGATGCGCCAGACCCTCTTGTTGAGGCCATCCGTCGAGCTCGTACGGAGCTTCAAGCGCAGATCGCGGCGGACGTTGCTGCAAGCCCGAAAACAAAAACCATTACCGATAAAGATGCCTGGGGTGACGTGATGTTAGCGATCTGGAACACGCAGACCCAGCAGTTGCGCTATGTTGAGGCGCAGAAGAACGGGGTTCAACTTCGTCTATCGGCGGCTGATCGGGAGCTGTATCCATCATTGAAAGTGCGTTTTTCAAATGGGGTGAACTCTGATTATTCCGTTGATCCTGAAGGAGTGTCCGTTGTGGTAGCGGTGCGCTATCCAATTTTACGCTCCATCCCAGGCAGAAAAGGGGTATTCAACGTCGAAGACGTGGTCTACACCCCGTATTCTCGAGGTGTTCACACCGAAGCGACCGTCAAAGAAGGTGAAGCCTATCTCGATACGATCGTTGAAGAGGTCTATGCCAAGCTTCGTCAAGAAGGCGTGCGTTCACGGGCATATCCTGATCGCTTGATTGTCGACGTGATTGATCCGGCGATGGTGAAGGCGATTGCGGCTATCGAACATTTGGACGAATCTTCGCTCGAAAAAGATACGAATCGGGCGCTTGAGCGGTTTTTCATCATCATGGGAACGAATCCAGAAGTAGCCTATAACTACTCACGTTCCTCGGCCGGCGCTCTCGGGCTCGTTCAGTTCATCCCAAGCACCTACAGAAGCCTTGCTGCGCGCTCGAACGGGACCCTTGAGCCAGACTTCGAACGCGCAATGACGTCTCATCGAAACGCGATCCGTGCGCAAACAATGTACCTCGATGTGCTTTTGACAGAGTTCTCTGACAAAGTTCGTGATCAGTTCGCAGAAGATCCAAAGCGGATTAATGAATACATTGTTGCCGCTTATAACGGGGGAAGCGGCCGAGTTCGTCGGGCAATTGAGATCTGGGATCAGGTCTTGAGTGGAGAAAAATCCCGACAGCTCTCCTCGCTCCGTCGTCAATACGACACAGCCTTCACCGAGGCCGAGCGTCTGCGTCAAGCAACGCTCCGAGAGAAAGATCCAAAAAAACGAGCGGCATCACAGAAAAAATTGGATGCGCAGCGGGTACTCTATCGCAACCTCAAAACACAAATCACCAAGCTCGAAGCGGCGATCCTGCGCCCAGAAACCATCGGCTACGTGGAAAAATATCGGCTTACGAAGTCGGATGAGCGGTTCATTCATCGCGAGACGGGCATCTCTGCGACGTCTGCATTCATCCAACCAGCTTCACTCAAGCAAGAATAAAACGAGGTATGCCTCGTTTTATCGTTCTGTACATTCTGCGAAGAATGTTGGATGCGTGTAGAACGCCTGGATGCGTGTTTTTGGACTCCCGTCGGCAGAAACGCCGAAGGTGAGATGATGTTGCGCAGGACCGCCAGCGCTCGGCACATTGCTGATCGCTTCTTCCGGCGAAAGGTAGAACCCGATATGTGGATGGGGCTCGTTGGTGAATTCAACGCCTTCCCACGACCCACTGAACACCTGCTCTTCCCAAACGACGATATCGCCGATCTTCGGGGTGGTGGTAGGCACCCAGCCACAGGTGAGCAAATCACGCACTGTTCCGGCGACTCGTAAGTGCGGTTCACGAATGAGCTGGAAAAAGAGGAGGATATGCGTGACATAGAACGCGCACGATCGTTGGCCGCTCCGTACGAGGTCGTCGCGTTTACCATCAACAAGCGCATAGTTATGTCGGTACATGGCGCTACCCACGCTGCCGCGAATCATGGCGAGGTAGGTATCGGCCGACAAGAGATGAAGGGGGGAAGGGGGCATAGCTAGCGAGAGGCCTGCAAGCGAGGAAGCTCTCGTTCAAGAACAAGGAGGATCTCCCGCTGAGCTTCGAGAAGATCGGCGGTGGACATGGTCCATTCTGCCTGATCGGTCGCGCCTTTACCACCAAACCACTGAGCGATGACCTGCGCCTCGAGTGGACGGCGGGTGCAGAGGCGAGCGGCGGTGCCGTTTGTGGTCGAGAAGAGGATTAAGAGCGCCTGTGTTTCCGGCAGGCGATCGAATAACGACAAGGCGAGCTCAGGGATGACTCGAGCATCCGTTTTGGCTTGCAGGAAATCATGCGCCGTCAAGAGCGTCGTGGTGAGTGAAAGCGTTGCGTGCGGTGTTAAGCGCATCATGGCGCGACCCCACAAGTTCAACGAAGAAACAGGCACTGTGCGCCAAAGCTGGTGGATGATGGTTTGCCGATCTGCCCCGCGCTCTACCAACTGACTTGCGAGCTGGAGGGTCTGGCTTTGTACGCGAGGACCTTGAAAACTCTTGCTGCTCGCGATGATCCCGGTGAGCAGGTTGTGGGCGACAGATGCAGGTACCGGCTGATTCGTCTCCATCAACCAAGCAGCGACTGCTTCGGTGAGTCCCGTTGTGGTCACAAAAAGGAGCGGAAGCGAGGCCCAAGGCTCGGAAACTGGGTCGGTCGAGAGCGAGATGCTGGGGATAGACTGCATCCATTCACGATCAGTTGGGACAAGTTCGGCGAGCTCGTCTTTGGAGATTTGGACGGCGATGACCAGATCGAATGACGGCTGACCCGCTTGAATGAGAATGTTACTTGGATTCCACATCCCGTCTTTCGGCATGAGCGTGAGACGAAGAGCGGCGTTTTCAATCGCATAGGTGAGTTCAGAGAGGGCGACGCGATCCACCGGCAGGCTGATTTCAAGCGCGCGAATAGGGCCGATGGTTGGCTCCACGGGATGCACTGGCTGGAGTGGCTGCGGCCACTGTTCAAGGCCGGGGATCACGCACCGAACGCGTTTACCTTGTTCGGCGAGGTGGTGAGCGAGGACGGAGATGGCGGCACAGTCGTCGATAGACGCGTTTCGTCGCCCAATAACCAAAATGCGGCTCGCTTGGGTGACGAGGGGCTGAAGTTGAGCGAAAGAGGGCTGTGCCATAAGGATTTCGTGATCTTAGGAGGCGAAAATCCCTGCGTCAAGCGAATTTAGACAGGATTCTCTGGTTCGAGTTAGACTGGGAGGCATGATCCCTGCGTCCATACAGATCCGCGATGGCGCGCTTCCTGAAACCCCCGGCGTCTACCTGATGAAGGATGCCACCGGGACGGTGTTATACGTGGGGAAGGCCACATCGCTCAAACGTCGTGTTCAGCAGCATTTTTTACGTCCCCACAACCGACTGATCGAGGAAATGCTGCAAAAGGTGCAGGAAATTGATTACATCCAGAAACCGTCAGCACTCGAAGCACTCATTCTCGAGGCGAATCTCATCAAATACTATTACCCTTACTACAATACGCTCGAGAAAGACAATAAAAGCTTCCTTTACCTGGTATTCACGCGGGAGCCATTTCCCAAGCCCCTGCTCGTTCGCGGAAAAGATCTGAGCGCAGACCCAAACGCCTATTTAGGGGTGTACGGCCCATATACCTCCGCTCACTCGTTGCGGGCGTCGCTGGATTGGCTCCGACGGATTTTCCCGTGGTCGACCTGTGAGCCAGGGCAAAAGAAGGCCTGTTTTTCTACACATATTGGTCTATGTCCAGGCGTGTGTATCGGCACGGCAGATCAGCGCGCGTATCGGCGCACCATTCGCGACCTGATGGCCTTTTTTGATGGCGAAAAAGAGGGGATCCTCAAGCGTTTGCGTAAAGACATGGCGGAGGCGGCTCGCGATGAACGATTTGAGCTGGCGGCGAAGATTCGGAATCAGTTGTTTGCGCTCGAGCATATAAAAGATATCGCGATGTTGAAGCGAGAAGATGATGAGGTCGACATGATACACAAGAGCGATGCGCCGATTGCCTTTTTGGGCCGTATCGAAGGGTATGATATCTCGCAT